>NZ_LGDB01000198.1:0-71846 GCF_001279655.1 Streptomyces sp. WM6372
GCAGGGGGGACCCTGTGGGAGAGTAGGACGCCGCCGAACAATCATTGTAGAAAGCCCCGTACCGGGTATCCGGTACGGGGCTTTTCTGCGTTTACGGCCATCTTTTGCGTAGGGTCGGGGCCATGGGCTACGACCTCGTCATCTTCGACAACGACGGCGTACTGGTGGACAGCGAGCCGGTCGCCAACACGATCCTCGCCGGGTACCTCACCGAGTTGGGGTACCCCACCTCGTACGAGGACTCGATCCGCGACTACATGGGTGCCGCCGTGCACCGGGTGCACGACCTCGTGTTCGAGCGGACCGGGGAGCGGCTGCCCGCCGAGTTCGACGCGACCCTGCACGCGCGGACCTTCGCCGCGTTCGAGCGGGAGCTGACGCCGGTGGCCGGCGCCGTGGACGTGCTCGGCACGCTGACCGCGCACGGGGTGCCGTACTGCCTGGCCTCCTCCGGGAGTCACGAGCGGATCCGGGTCGGACACCGGGCGGCCGGCCTCGACGGGTGGTTCGAGGAGGAGTGGATCTTCAGCTCGCAGGACGTGGGGAAGGGCAAGCCGGCCCCCGACCTGTTCCTGCACGCGGCTCGTTCCATGGGCGTCGAGCCCGCGCGGTGCGTGGTGGTCGAGGACAGCCCGCTCGGGGTGCGGGCGGCCCTCGCCGCGGGGATGGACGTGTACGGGTTCACCGCGATGACGCCCGCCGAGCGGCTGGCCGGGGCCACCGGTGTCTTCGGGGAGATGAAAGAGCTGACGGGGCTTCTGGAACTCCCTGCGTGATCTCTCTACCCACGGGTAGCCCGCGGGCCTACGCTGTGCCGCCATGACAGAAGACGTACGGCTGCGCCGGGGGCGGGGCTCCCTGGGGTTCAGCTTCTTCGTGCAGGGCGTGACCTTCGCCCTCCTCGTGACGCGGATCCCCGCCATCCAGGACCGGTACGGGATATCCGACGGGCTGCTGCCCGCCTTCCTGGCCGCCGTGCCGATCCTCGCCGGGGTCTCCAGCGTCGCCACCGAGCACCTGGTGAAGCGGGTCGGGCCGGCCACCGTACTGCGGTGGGCGCAGCCGCTCGTCCTGCTCGCCCTGCTGGGCGTCGGGGCAGGCACGCAGCTGTGGCACGCGGCGCTGGCGCTGGGGGCGTTCGGGCTGTCGGTCGGTGCGCTCGACGCGTCGATGAACATGCTCGGCGTCAGCCTGCAGCGGGCGTACGGGCGCAGCATCATGCTCGGCTTCCACGCCGCGTACAGCCTGGGCGGGATCGTCGGGGCGTCCGCGGCCTGGGCCGGGGCGCACTGGCACCTGTCGCTGTTCACCTCGTACCTGCCGGCCGTGGTGGTGCTGCTGCCGCTCGCGTTCTACGGGAGCCGGTTCTACGTCGACCAGCAGGACGCCAAGGACGCCAAGGACGCCGAGGACGCCGTCGCGGAGAAGGGGCTCGGGGTCGGCGGGTTCCGGCTGCTGCTGCCGCTGTGCCTGGTGATGGCGTGTGCGTACATCGGGGATTCGACCGTCTCGAACTGGAGCGCCAAGTACCTCCAGGACGTGCTGGGGAGCTCGGAGCAGCTGGCGACGGTTCCGTACAACGTGTACATGGTGACCACGCTGATCGGGCGGGCCGTCGGGGACCTCGGCGTGCGGCGCTTCGGGGCGGTGGCCGTCGTACGGATCGGGACGGTGGTCGCGGCCGGCGGGTTCGCGGTGGTGGCGGCCGCGCCCGGGGCGTGGACGGGGATGCTCGGGTTCACGCTGCTGGGGATCGGGCTGTGCGTGATCGTGCCGCAGACGTTCGCCGCGGCCGGGCGCCTCTTCCCTTCCGCCTCCGACACCGCCATCGCGCGGCTGAACATCTTCAACTACGTCGGCTTCCTGATCGGGTCGCCGCTCGTCGGCGGGATCGGGGACGCCTGGAGCTACCGGGGCGCGATGCTCGTGCCGATGGCGCTGGTCCTCGTGACGCTCTTCCACGCCCGCTCGTTCGGTGCGGAGGTCGCCCGATACGGTGTCGGGCATGAGCGGCGAGCCGGTGACCGGGCTGTTGATGTGGGACGAAGCGGTAACGAGGTATGACTTCGGACCGAGCCATCCGATGGATCCGGTGCGCCTTGCGCTGACCATGGGCCTGGTACGCGCCTTCGGGCTGGACCGGGAGATGGAGGTACGGGCGGCCCGCGCGGCCGGGGACTCCACGCTGCGGCTGGTCCACCGGGAAGACTACGTGGCCGCGGTGCGCGAGGTGTCGGCGGACCCGGGGGTGGCCGACGGGTCCTACGGGCTGGGGACGATGGACGATCCGGCCTTCCACGGGATGCACGAGGCCTCCGCGCTGATCGCGGGGCAGTCGGTGGCGGCGGCGGAGGCGGTCTGGCACGGGGAGGCCGAGCACGCGGTGAACTTCGCGGGCGGGCTGCACCACGCGATGCCGGGCGGGGCGGCCGGGTTCTGCGTCTACAACGACGCGGCGCTGGCGATCGCGCGGCTGCTGGAGCTGGGGGCCGAGCGGGTCGCGTACGTGGATGTGGACGTGCACCACGGTGACGGGGTCCAGACGGTGTTCTGGGACGACCCCCGGGTGCTGACGATCTCGCTGCACGAGCATCCGCGCACGCTGTTCCCGCAGACCGGCTGGCCGGAGGAGACGGGCGGGCCGGCCGCGGAGGGGTCGGCGGTGAACGTGGCGCTGCCGGCCGGGACCGGGGACGAGGGGTGGCTGCGGGCCTTCCACGCGACGGTGCCCGAGCTGCTGGAGGAGTTCCGGCCACAGGTGCTGGTGACCCAGCACGGCGCGGACACGCATTTCGAGGACCCGCTCGCGCATCTGGCGGTGTCACTGGACGCGCAGCGGGCGGTGCAGGAGGCCTGTCACCGGCTCGCCCACGAGTACGCGGGGGGCAGGTGGGTGGCGCTGGGCGGCGGTGGGTACGCGGTCGTGGACGTCGTACCGCGGTCGTGGACGCATCTGGTGGGGATCGCGGCGCACAAGCCGGTCGATCCGCGGGCGGCGGTGCCGGACGCGTGGCGGGACGAGGTGTACGCGCGGACGCGGCAGCCGGCGCCGGCCCGGATGACGGACGGGCGGACGGTGGCGTGGCGGGACTGGGAGGCGGGCTACGATCCGGCCGACCGGATCGATCAGGCCGTTCTGGCGACCCGGCGCGCGGTGTTCCCGTTGCGTGGTCTGCTCACGTAGGGCCTGGGCCGGGCGATGCATCGTTACGCCAACGGTGGGGCTGTTGCCGGGAATTGATGATCGGTCCGGTGGTGTGCGGCAGCATCGGAGGGTGTTGAGCACCGGCGCGCTGCGTGCGCATCTGCTGGCCGCCCGGTTGGCCGGGCCTGTCGCCACGTCACGGGAGGAGAGCCTGCGCAGCTACCGGTTGTTCGCGGCGCGGGATCCGCGGGTGCTGCTGGGGCTGGATCCGGACCGGGGCTGGGGCGAGGGTGACCTGCTGAGGCTGATGGCGGACAAGTGCGGGGTCTCGGCGGATCCGGCGCACGTCAGAGGGCCGGACGTGATCGATCCGGAGCTGACGCTGGCGGGTCTGGAGGCGTTCGCGGAGCGGCTGCGCGAGGCGGCAGGGGCCCGGTCGCCCGTGCTGTTCGGGACGGGGCATCCTCACCGTCTCCTGGGGTTCTACGCCAGTTTGGCGCGGGCCCTGTCGGCGGCGGGATGTGTTGTGCTCACTCCGGCGCAGGGGGTCCGTGTCGACATGGCGACCCGGTTCGGCGTACGCAGGCACAGCATCGATTACGTACGGGGAGTCGCGTTGGTGCGGGAACCCGGCGCGCGGCCGCCGGGGAGTGCCACCGGCGTGCACACCCATTCACCCCTGCCGGTTCGGATCGCGCTGGGGGCCCTCGCGGACGCCGGCGGGCCCTTGCCGGAATTGGTGGTGGGGGATCACGGGTGGGTCTGCGGCGCAGGTCAGCTCGGTGTGGCGGCGATCGGGCTGGCGGATACGGACGACCCGGCGCTGTTCGTCGGAGAGGCGGAGGGGCGCGTGGCGGTGGCCGTTCCGCTTGATGACGCGGTGCGTGCGGACTACTACGGACCACTGATTCGCTATGTACTCGATCGGGCGAGACTGCCGGGTGCGCAGGAGTGGCCGTAGCTCCTCTTCCCCACTCGTATCACACGCCCCTACTCTGGGAGTGAGCGTGCGACGACGAGGAGTAACCGGAGGGGAAGCCGGTGCCCGTCATGCGCGGAAGGTCAAGGTGTGTCATGGCTGCTGGCGAGAGGCCTCTCAGCGAGGTCGTGTTCCTGACCGTGGCAGAGGTTGCCTCGGTGATGCGAGTGTCGAAGATGACCGTGTACCGCTTGGTGCATAACGGTCATCTGCCCGCAATCCGGGTGGGCCGGTCCTTCCGGGTCCCCGAAAACGCGGTTCACGAGTACCTCCGAGAGTCCTATGTGGGGGTGGAGTCGGCCTGAGATTGACCCGCGGTGTCCCTCGGATTACGGGCTCGGAGCTCGGGCGGGTAGGCTAGGCCGACGTAGGTCGTGTGGGCCCAGACGCCCCGCACCGATCTCCGCTAGCGCGGAGATGTTCCGAGAAGTGAGCGAGGGTAGTCGTGGGCTCTGTTATCAAGAAGCGGCGCAAGCGGATGGCTAAGAAGAAGCACCGCAAGCTGCTCAAGCGCACCCGCGTCCAGCGCCGTAACAAGAAGTAAACGGCAGCTGTACGTGTTCTCCGCAGCCCCTCCACCAGACTTTGGTGGAGGGGCTGCGGTGTAGCCGGGGACGACGAGGAAGGCGCGGAGCTCGTGGGGAAGGTCGTGCTCGTAACCGGGGCTGCCCGGCAGCTGGGGGGCCGCTTCGTGCGGCGCGTCCAGCGTGATCCCGAGGTCGATCGGGTCATCGCGGTCGACGCGGTGGCGCCGCCGCACCGGCTCGGGTCGGCGGAGTTCATCCGTACGGACATCAGGCAGTCGTCCATCGCCCGGGTGCTCGCCGAGCACGCCGTGGACACGGTGGTCCATCTCGCCGTGACCGGGGGCGGCTCGGGCGCGGGCGGCACGGGCAGTGCCGTCAAGGAGACCAACGTCATCGGCACGATGCAGCTGCTCGGTGCCTGCCAGAAGTCGCCGACGGTACGGCGGCTCGTGGTGAAGTCCAGTACCAGCGTGTACGGGGGCGCCTCGCGGGATCCGGCCGTTTTCACGGAGACCACGCAGCCCAAGTCGCTGCCCGCGGGCGGCTTCGCCAAGGACGCGGTCGAGGTCGAGTCGTACGTACGGGGCTTCGCGCGCAGGCGGCCGGACGTGGCGGTGTGCGTGCTGCGCTTCGCGAACATCCTGGGGCCGTACGCGGACTCCGCGCTCGCCGAGTACTTCTCGATGTCGGTGATGCCGACGGTGCTGGGGTACGACCCGCGGCTCCAGTTCGTCCACGAGGACGACGTCATGGAGGTGCTGCGGCTGGCGGCGGGGGAGCCCCAGCGCGGGACGCTGAACAGCGGGACCTTCAACATCGCGGGGGACGGGGTGCTGCTGCTGTCGCAGTGCGCGCGCCGGCTGGGGCGGCCGACGGTGCCGCTGCTGCTGCCCGCGGTGACATGGGTGGGGTCGGCGCTGCGGGCGGTGGGGGTCACCGATTTCTCGCCGGAGCAGATCAGACTGCTGACGCACGGGCGGGTCGTGGAGACGTCCCAGATGCGGGAGGTGCTGGGATTCAAGCCCATGTACACGACCGCCGAGACGTTCGCCGATTTCGCGCGCAGCCGGGGGAAGGGGCTGCTGCCGCCGGAGCAGGCGGGGCAGGTCGTGGACCGGGTCGCCGCCGCGCTGAAGGTGAACAGCGTGAACGTGGACACCCTGAACGTCGAGGTTGCCGGAGCCGAAGAGGGAGCGCAGCGATAGTGGCGGACGCCAAGGTCATTCCGTTCGACGAGGACCGGCCGCGCCGGCGGGGCGCCGGGACCCGCAGGGTGCGGGCGGTGCCCGCTCAGGGTGCGGCGGTGGAGGCCGTGGAGGCCGTGGAGCCGGCCGTGGCGGAGCCCGCTGCCGCGGAGTCCGGCGGGGCCGCCTGGGACCGGCGGATCGCCGGAGGGCTGGCGTTCCTGCGGCGCCGGGTCACCGGGGACTACGAGGTCGACGAGTTCGGCTACGACAAGGAGCTGACGGACCAGGTCCTGATGTCCATGATGCGGCCGCTGTTCGACAAGTACTTCCGGGTCGAGGTCAAGGGCATCGAGAACATCCCGGCCGAGGGCGGCGCGCTGATCGTGGCGAACCACTCCGGGACGCTGCCGCTGGACGGGCTGATGATGCAGGTGGCGGTCCACGACCACCACCCGGCGCAGCGGCACCTGCGGCTGCTGGCGGCGGACCTGGTGTTCATGCTGCCGGTGGTGAACGAGCTGGCGCGCAAGGCCGGGCACACGCTGGCGTGCTCGGAGGACGCGCAGCGGCTGCTGGAGGCCGGGGAGCTGGTCGGGGTCATGCCGGAGGGCTTCAAGGGGATAGGGAAGCCGTTCGGAGACCGGTACAAGCTGCAGCGGTTCGGCCGGGGCGGGTTCGTGTCGACGGCGCTGCGGGCGGGGACGCCGATCGTGCCGTGCTCGATCGTGGGGGCGGAGGAGATCTACCCGATGGTCGGCAACGCGAAGACGGTGGCCCGGCTGTTGGGGATTCCGTACTTCCCGATCACGCCGACGTTCCCGTGGCTGGGGCCGCTGGGGGCGGTGCCGCTGCCGACGAAGTGGACGATCCAGTTCGGCGAGCCGATCGCGACGGACGGGTACCCGCCGGAGGCGGCGGAGGACCCGATGCTGATGTTCAACCTGACGGACGAGGTCCGCGAGCAGATCCAGCACACCCTCTACAAGCTGCTGGTGCAGCGGCGGTCCGTGTTCTTCTGAGGGTTCGCTCCCCCCGCGTGACGCGCAGGCTCTCAACCCCGGTCGGGGTTGAGGGCCTGCGGCCGTTCGCGTGTTACTCGGTGTCCTCCGCCTGGATGCCCAGGCCCGGGAGGAGGCCCGGGAGCAGGGGCGGGAGGGTGATCTCCGGTGCCACGCGCTCCGGGGAGGACGAGGGCGCCGGGGTGTTCTGGCCCGTGGGCGGGTGGAGGAGGTCCCCCGTGCCGCCCAGGAGGCCGCCGGGGGCCGGTGAGGGCTTGCCGCCGGCGGTCGCCGGCGGGGTGGGGCTGGCCGAGGGCCCGCCCGCCGCCGGTGTGCTCTGGTGCTGCCCGGCCGGAGTGCTCGGCTTGGCCGGGGCGCCGGTGCCGCCGCGGTTCTGCTCCGGGGGCTTCGGGAGCATGCTCTGCAGCGGCGCCACGTCATCGTCTATGGCCTGGAAGACCGATTCGACCTCCCCGCCCACGTCGGTGAGCTGCGCCGGGAGCTTCTCCCGGAGCCGGCCCCACGCGTCGCGGTGGGAGCGGGAGAAGGACGACAGGGTCTGGATCGGGCCGAGCGAGCCGTCCCGTTCGTAGGCCGCCTGGAGCAGCCGGTGGCCCTCGGCCGCGTCGTGCTTCATGCCCGCGAGGGCCCGGCGGATCGCTCCGAGCGACTCGTGGTCCAGCGCGCCCGACCGGCCGCGCTCCATCAGCCTGCGGGCTTCCGACAGGCGGTTGGAGGCCTGGTCGAGGTAGAGCTCGCCCCGGTCCGCGTCCTCGTCGGCCATGCCGAGCTTCAGGTCCTCCATGCCCCGCTTGACGGGGTAGAGGGAGTCACCGGGCAGGGCGTCCGTGCTGGCAGCGGCCACGCCGCTGAAGGCCCCCGCGGCCACACCCACGGTGAGGCCGCCCGCTGCGATGCCCTTGGACCAGCGGGAGCGGGGCCGCAATTTCCGGAGCGAGGTCGCCCGGTGGGCGCCGCGGCCGGTCCGCTGTTCGGGCACTTGAGGGTCCGAGGCGGCACCGCCCCCGGCCCTCTCTTCCATCACCATGGCCTCCATGGCGGCCACGAGCTGGGCTCGTTGCACCACTTTGACCTCGGGGTCCAGCACTGGGCGCGGCATACGTTCGCCGAGCGCGCTCGCCAGGGCCAACAACCGGTCGTGGTCGGCAGGTTCGGCAGGTGCCTCGGACTGCTCGGCCGCCGGGTCCGGTTCCGAAAGGTCGGATGGGGTCCGATCCTCCAGGGCCTGGGCGAAGGCGTTCGCCCGCCGGTGCGGAGTCACGTTCGCGATCACTGGCGGCACCTCCTCTCGTCATGACGATCGACTCCCCAAGGTGTCCGGAAGGTTGCCTGCCTTGAGCACATCCACACTTTCGAGTGAGCGGCTTCGGGCAGGGCTTGTCCACAGGGAGCCTGCATTCCGCACAACGAGCGGCGCGGCACTTGGGTTACGGACGAAGGATGATCGGACCACAGCGTCATCGAGGGGTCACCGGTTGTGTGGATTGTCAGGAGGGTCGGAAGGTGTGGGGGGCGTGGGGGGTCCGGGTGGTGCGCGGGTGTGGCGGTGCGCGGCGCGGAGGTCAGCGGGCGTCGTCCGGCAGCAGGCGGGCCAGGGTGCGGACCGCCCGGTACTGGAGCGTCTTGATGGCGCCCTCGTTCTTGCCCATCACCCGGGCGGTCTCGGCGACCGACAGGCCCTGGAGGAACCGCAGGGTCACGCACTCCTGCTGCTGGGGATTGAGCTTGCGCACGGCTTCCAGCAGGGCGGCGTTGGAGAGGGACTCCAGGACCGAGTCCTCGGGGGATCGTTCCACCTCGTTCGCGTCCAGCATCTCGCCCGTGGTCACTTCCAGGCGGAAGCGACTGGACTTGAAGTGGTCCGCGACCAGGTTGCGGGCGATCGTCACGAGCCAGGCGCCGAAATCGCGGCCCTGCCAGGTGAAGGTGGAGATACGGCGCAGCGCGCGCAGGAAGGTCTCACTGGTGAGGTCCTCCGCGGTCGCCTTGCCGCCGACGCGGTAGTAGATGTAGCGGTACACCGTGTCGCTGTACTGGTCGTACAGCCGGCCGAAGGCCTCGGCCTCGCCGGCCTGGGCTCGTTCGACCAGGTCCATCATGCGGGCCTGGTCGCTGTCCGCGGTGGGGCGGCGAGCGGCGGGTGCGCTCGTTCCGGTTGCGGCGGTGCCGGCTCCTCCTCCCGCGCGACCGCGTCTGCCCACCGTCGCTCCGCCGTCGGTCAGGGCATAGCAAGGACCGGCCGGGCCGAGGCCGGCAGGGACCGCGGCGGCGAAGGCGGGGACGGCGTACGCGGTGGGGACGAAGCCGCGCAGGTGGTCGAGGACCGTTGCGCGCAGCGTAGCCAGGCCCGAGGCGTCAACCCCGACAGGTGGGTACACGGGACTCCCAGAGGCAGAGCTTCCATCACGTGCAGTGCGGGACCGTTCACCCGTCGTGGCGACAGATGGCCGGTGGCATGCGTTTGAGGAGAATAACGCTTCGTACAGGCAGCGCTACACCCAGTTGCTCAAATCACCGATTCCGACACTTCTGTTGCGTGTCGAAGGCATATTCGGTCGCAATTGGTGATCGGTTCTTGATCGGTTGGGCGCGCGGAATGGACGCTTCCACGCTGGCTCGCGACCGAGTCGGGCATGCGTGAGTGCCGCGTGGGGCGCGGGGGTAGAGGTGGGGGAATGCCTGCCGCGCACCGGGCCGGGGGGACGCGAAAAGCCGCCCGGCGGGCGGCCGGACGGCTTCGGTGCAGGCGGCGGCCGGGTGGCGGCCCCGCGGTGGTGCGCCGCGGTCTACTTGCGGCGGCGGTGCAGGGCGATGGCGGCGGCCGCGCCGCCCGCGATCGCGCCGACCCCGGCGGCGGCCGGGACGCCGACCTTCACGGCCTTGCGGCCGGTCCGATAGTCGCGCAGGCGCCAGTCGTGTGCCCGGGCATGCTTGCGCAGTTTTGTGTCGGGATTGATCGCGTACGGATGCCCGACCAGCGACAGCATCGGAATGTCGTTGTGCGAATCGGAGTACGCGGCGCAGCGTTCGAGGTCGAGTCCCTCGGCGGCGGCCAGGGCGCGGACCGCTTCGGCCTTCGCGGGCCCGTGCAGCGGTTCGCCGACGAGCCGGCCGGTGTAGATGCCGTCGACGGACTCGGCGACCGTGCCGAGCGCCCCGGTCAGGCCGAGGCGGCGGGCGATGATCGTGGCGGTCTCCACGGGCGCCGCCGTGACGAGCCACACCTTCTGGCCGGCGTCGAGGTGGGCCTGGGCCAGGGCGCGGGTGCCCGGCCAGATCCGCTCGGCCATGTACTCGTCGTAGATCTCCTCGCCGATCGCCATGAGTTCGCAGACCTTGTGGCCCTTGACGATGGAGAGGGCGCTGTCGCGGGCGTCCTGCATGTGCTCGGGGTCCTCGACCCCGGCGAGCCGGAACCAGGCCTGCTGCCAGGCGAAGCGGGCGAGCTCGCGGCGGTGGAAGAACTCCCGCTTGTAGAGGCCGCGGCCGAAGTGGAAGATCGCGGCGCCCTGCATGACGGTGTTGTCGAGGTCGAAGAAGGCGGCGGCGAGGTCGTCGCCGGCGACGGGGAACTCGGGCTCGGCCCGTTCCGCTTCCTCGGCCTCGCGCTGGGCCGCCTCCGCCGCCTCGGCGGCCGCCCGGCCGGCGGCCTCCTCGGATTCGGCCGGTGGTCCGGCGTCCGCGTCGATGCCGTCGATGCCGTCGATGCCGTCGAGGGCCTGTGCGGTCTTGCGGGCGGCCTCGGCCGAGGCCTCGCCTGCCAGCACGCTCCGCGCGGTTGCGGAGCGCCTACGGGGGGTGAGCCATCCCAGAGCGGCCATGACGCGAGCATAGCCATTGTGTTCGGGAGTTCCCGAACCCGCGGGATGCCGGGGGCGTGAACTCTTCGGTGCCGTGGTGTTACGAGGCGGCGCGGGAGAATGGGGACATGAGTCCTTTGCTGCGTCGTAAGGAAAAGAAGCGTCCCGGCGAGCGGTTGGTGACGCTCATCGGGAAGCCGGGGTGCCATCTGTGCGATGACGCCCAGGAGGTGATCGAGGAGGTCTGCGCGGAAGTCGGAGCGCAGTGGGAGAAGAAGGACATCTCGCAGGACGAAGAGCTCTACCGGCTGCACTGGGAGCAGATCCCGGTGGTGCTCGTGGACGGCGAGCAGCACACCTTCTGGAGGGTGAACCCGGACCGGTTGCGCCGGGCGTTGGAGGCCTGAGTCTCCCGCCGGTTACCATCGTGGGCGATTTGTGGGGTCTCGGGGGCGTATCGATGAGGAGTGTGTACCGTTTTGCCCGGCTCGGGATTTGAACGGGTTCGGCGTGTTGTGGGTTCCCGTTCCGCACGCCCGGGCCGCGTGACCCCGGTCACTTTGCGCGGACAAAGCGGACACAATCTTTGTGCACGCGTTCACAAAGACATAGCCTGCATTCGACGGGGCGGTCTTGGGACAAGTGACCGCCTGCAGCCCCGCTCATCCCGCAGGAGCATCGTGGCAACTGGCCGAACTCACCGACCGGCGACCCGCAGCCGAGGTATTCCCGAGGCCACTGTCGCCCGGCTTCCGCTGTACTTGCGCGCACTCACCGCGCTCTCCGAGCGATCGGTGCCCACGGTGTCCTCCGAGGAGCTCGCGGCTGCGGCCGGAGTCAACTCCGCCAAGCTCCGCAAGGACTTCTCCTACCTGGGTTCGTACGGGACGCGCGGCGTCGGCTACGACGTCGAGTACCTCGTCTACCAGATCTCCCGCGAACTGGGCCTGACCCAGGACTGGCCGGTCGTGATCGTCGGCATCGGCAACCTCGGTGCGGCCCTCGCCAACTACGGCGGCTTCTCCGCGCGCGGGTTCCGCGTCGCGGCGCTCATCGACGCCGACCCCGCGATGGCCGGAAAGCCGGTCGCGGGCATGCCGGTGCAGCACACCGACGACCTCGAAAAGATCATCGAGGAGAACGGTGTGTCGATCGGCGTCATCGCGACCCCGGCGGGCGCGGCCCAGCAGGTGAGCGAGCGGCTGATCGCCGCCGGTGTCACCTCCATCCTGAACTTCGCGCCGACCGTGCTGTCGGTGCCGGACGGCGTGGACGTACGCAAGGTCGACCTGTCGATCGAGCTGCAGATCCTGGCCTTCCACGAGCAGCGCAAGGCGGGGGAGGAGGCGGCCGCGGCCGGCGCCGGTGCCCCCGTCCCCGACGACGCGGACCTTGCCGACGTCGCGGGCCCCGGTTCCGGTGCGGCCCCCGCCGCGGCCGTCGAGCCGCCGGCCGGGCGGGCCGCCGCCGTCGCGCGCAAGAACGGCCCCGAGGGCGACGTCCCGGCGGTGATGCCGGCATGAGTCTGCTCGTCGTAGGGCTGAGCCACCGCAGTGCGCCGGTGAGCGTGCTGGAGCGTGCCTCGCTGTCCGCCGATGCCAAGGTCAAACTGCTGCACGACACGCTGGCCGCGGAGCCGGCGACGGAGGCGGCGGTGCTCGCCACGTGCAACCGGATCGAGCTGTACGCGGACGTGGACAAGTTCCACGCCGGTGTCGCCGAGCTGTCGACGCTGCTCGCGCAGCACAGCGGGGTGGCGCTGGAGGAGCTCACCCCGTACCTCTACGTCCACTACGAGGACCGGGCCGTCCACCACCTGTTCTCGGTGGCGTGCGGGCTGGACTCGATGGTGGTCGGCGAGGGCCAGATCCTCGGGCAGATCAAGGACGCGCTGGCGCTGGGGCAGGAGCTCCACACGGCCGGGCGCCTGATCAACGACCTCTTCCAGCAGGCGCTGCGCGTCGGCAAGCGGGCGCACTCGGAGACCGGGATCGACCGGGCCGGGCAGTCGCTGGTGACGTTCGGGCTGGAGCAGCTCGCCGTGCACCTTCCGGTGGACGTGTGGGCCAAGGACAAGCGGGCCCTGGTGATCGGGGCCGGGTCGATGTCCTCGCTGGCGGCGGCGACGCTGGCGCGGGTCGGCGTGGCCGAGGTCGTGGTGGCGAACCGGACCGCCGAGCGGGCGGAGCGTTTGGCCGAGATTCTGGTTGCCTCGGGCACCGGGGTGGCGGCCAGGTCCGTTCCGATGGCGTCGGTGGTCGACGAGCTGACACGAGTCGATGTGGTGGTGTCCTGTACCGGGGCCACCGGGCTGGTGCTGACCGGCGAGGACGTCGCGGCCGCTGTGGAGGGCCCCGCAGGGCTCGTCCCCTCTCCGTTCCTTCCCGGTTCCCCGGGGCTCGGTGCCCAGGCCCCCGCGCCTCACGCGCCGGCGGGGCCGGACGGGGCCGGTGCCGGGCTGGTTGACGCCGAGGTCGTGGCGCGGCTGGTGGCCGCCGCCGCGGCCGGGGTGCGGCTGGCCGACGGCGGGGTCGCGCGGACCATCGCGCCCCAGACCGGTGAGCGGGACGGGTGTCCCGTGGACGTGCCGGCCGGGGACGGGCGGGCCGCGCTCACCGGTGTCGACGCCAGCTCCCTCGAACTGCACGGCACCTGGGCCGACCAGGGCGAGGCCGCCGCGCAGCGGCAGCCCCGCAAGGGCGCGCGCAGCCAGGTCGACGTGGCACCCGTACGGCTGGCCCTGCTGGACCTGGCCATGCCGCGCGACATCGACGCCGCGGTGCACCGGATCCCGGGCGTGCGGCTCGTCGACATCGAGTCGCTCGCGGAGGCTTCGGCCGACGCGCCGATGGCGGCCGACGTGGACGCCGTACGCGGGATAGTCGCCGAAGAGGTGGCCGCGTTCGGCGCCGCGCAGCGGGCCGCGCACATCACGCCGACCGTCGTCGCCCTGCGGGCGATGGCCGCCGAGGTCGTGGCCATGGAAGTGGCGCGGCTCGACGGGCGGCTCCCGGACTTGGACGAACGGCAGCGGGCCGAGGTCACCCAGACCGTGCGCCGCGTCGTCGACAAGCTCCTCCACGCGCCGACGGTGCGCGTGAAGCAGCTCGCCAGCGAGCCCGGGGGCGCCGGGTACGCGGAGGCACTGCGCGAACTCTTCGATCTCGACCCGCAGACGGTGGCCTCCGTCAGCCGGGCGGATGCGGCAGACAAGAACGACGACTCAGGACGGGCATCATGAATCCACGTCTCGACCAGCCCCTGCGGCTGGGCACGCGACGCAGCAAGCTGGCCATGTCCCAGTCCGGCCATGTCGCCGACGCGGTACGGGCGATCACCGGCCGGCCCGTCGAGCTCGTGGAGATCACGACGTACGGTGACGTGTCCCGTGAGAACCTCGCGCAGATCGGCGGCACCGGCGTGTTCGTCACGGCGCTGCGCGACGCGCTGCTGCGCGGCGAGGTCGACTTCGCCGTCCACTCGCTGAAGGACCTGCCGACCGCGCAGCCCGAGGAGCTCGTGATCGCGGCCATGCCGCTGCGCGAGGACCCGCGCGACGCGCTCGTCGCCCGTGACGGGCTGACGTTCGAGCAGCTGCCCGACGGCGCCCGCATCGGTACCGGTTCGCCGCGCCGCACGGCGCAGCTGAACCACTACGCGCGCGCCCTCGGCAAGCGCATCGAGACGGTCGCCATCCGCGGGAACGTGGACACGCGGATCGGTTTCGTGCGCGACGGCGAGCTGGACGCCGTCGTCCTCGCCGCCGCCGGGCTGAACCGGATCGGCCGCGGTGACGAGGCGACCGACCTGCTGTCCGTGGACAGCGTGCTGCCGGCTCCGGGCCAGGGCGCCCTGGCCGTGGAGTGCCTCGCGTCCGACGCGGAGCTCATCGCCTCGCTCGCCGAGCTCGACGACCCGCACACCCGGGCCGCCGTGACCGCCGAGCGTTCCCTGCTCGCCGCCCTGGAGGCGGGCTGCAGCGCACCCGTGGGCGCGCTCGCCGATCTTCTGGCCGACGGCCAGGTTGTCAATGAAATGCGCCTGCGCGGCGTCGTCGGAACCCTCGACGGCTCGACGCTCGTGCAGCTGTCCACCACCGGTCCCGTGCCCCAGTCGTACGACGAGGCCATGGCGCTCGGCCGCGAACTCGCGGACGAGATGCTGGCCAAGGGCGCGGCCGGTCTGATGGGGGAGCGATCGCTTTGAACCCCTCACGTCCGACCACCTCCGCTTTTCCGGTCGTCGCCGCACACGGGCACGTCACCTTCCTCGGTGCCGGCCCCGGTGACCCGGGTCTGCTGACGCTCCGCGCCGTCGAGGCGCTCGCGGCCGCGGACGTACTGATCGCGGAGCCCGAGGTGCTCGAGGTCGTACGCACGCATGCGCGCGCGGGAGTGGACACGCCACAGCTGACGATTGCTGACGAAGTGTCAGCAGCCGCCGGTGTCCCGGTGATCCGAGATGCCGCCAATCTTGTCATGGAGGCCGCGCGCTCCGGCAGGCGGGTCGTCCGTGCCGTCACCGGCGACCCCGGGCTCGACGGCAACGCCGCCGAGGAGATGCTCGCCTGCGCGACCGACGGCATCCCCTTCGAGGTGGTGCCCGGTGTCGCGACCGCCGTCGGCGTGCCCGCGTACGCGGGTGTGCCGCTTCGGGGCGGCCGGGGCGACGCGGGCACGGACGTGCGCTTCGTGGACGCGCGCAACGCCTCCGCGCGCTGCTGGAGCGAGGTCGGCGCCAGCGACGGCACCCTCGTCGTCTCGGCGACGCTGGAGACCGTCGCGAGCGCTGCCGCCGAGCTGGTGTCCGCCGGCCGCAAGCCGGAGACCCCGCTCACGGTGACGGTCGCCGGTACGACGACCCGCCAGCGGACCTGGAACGCCACCCTCGGGAGCATCGCCCAGGTGTTCAAGCAGGGCAAGGTGCTCCCGTCGCCCGAGGGCGCCCGGCCGGTCATAGCCGTGGTCGGTGAGCAGGGCGCCGCCGCGCGGCGCGAGGAGCTGGCCTGGTTCGAGTCGAAGCCGCTGTTCGGCTGGCGGGTCCTCGTACCGCGCACGAAGGAGCAGGCCGCTTCGCTCTCCGACCAGCTGCGTTCGTACGGTGCGGTGCCGCACGAGGTGCCGACCATCGCCGTGGAGCCGCCGCGCACCCCGCAGCAGATGGAGCGGGCCGTGAAGGGGCTCGTCACCGGACGCTACGAGTGGATCGCCTTCACCAGCGTGAACGCGGTGAAGGCCGTCCGGGAGAAGTTCGAGGAGTACGGGCTCGACGCCCGGGCCTTCGCGGGCATCAAGGTCGCCGCCGTGGGCGAGCAGACCGCCGCCGCGCTGGTCGAGTTCGGCGTCAAGCCGGACCTGGTGCCGAGCGGCGAGCAGTCCGCGGCCGGGCTGCTGGAGGACTGGCCGCCGTACGACCCGGTCTTCGACCCGATCGACCGCGTCTTCCTGCCGCGGGCCGACATCGCGACCGAGACGCTGGTCGCGGGCCTGATAGAGCTCGGGTGGGAGGTCGACGACGTCACCGCCTACCGGACCGTGCGCGCGTCGCCGCCGCCGGCGGACACCCGCGAGGCGATCAAGGGCGGCGGCTTCGACGCCGTTCTCTTCACCTCGTCGAGCACCGTGCGGAACCTCGTGGGCATCGCGGGCAAGCCGCACAACGTCACCGTCATCGCCTGCATCGGGCCGGCCACGGCCAAGACGGCGGAGGAGCACGGCCTGCGGGTCGACGTCCTGTCGCCGGAGCCGAGCGTGGGCAAGCTGGCGGAGGCCCTGGCCGAGTACGGCGCGGCGCGCCGCGAGGCGGCCAAGGAGGCCGGCGAGTCGGTGTCCCGGCCGAGCGAGCGCCGGCCGGGGGCACGGCGCAGGCGCACCACCTGAGCGGTGGACTTCGGAGCAGGGGGCAGGGGCCCGGACGCCGAGCGTCCGGGCCCCGCCCGTATTCCGGGCCGGGCGGGCGGGCGGGTGGGGCGCGGGGCGCGGACGGGCACGGCCTACGCTGGATCCCGACTGTTCTCGAAGCTCGAAGAGGCGACTGAGTATGAGCGCGTACGGATCCTTCCCCGGCTCGCGGCCCCGCCGGCTGCGCACCACCCCGGCGATGCGGCGGATGGTCGCGGAGAACCGGCTGCACCCCTCGGACCTGATCCTGCCGGCCTTCGTGCGGGAGGGCATCAGCGAGCCCCTGGCCATCTCGGCCATGCCGGGCGTGGTCCAGCACACCCGTGACACGCTGCGCAAGGCCGCGGCCGAGGCCGTGGAGGCGGGGGTCGCGGGGATCATGCTGTTCGGCGTTCCGGCCGACGAGAACAAGGACGCGCTGGGCACGGCGGGCACCGAGCCGGACGGGATCCTGCAGCTCGCGATCCGCGACGTGAAGGCGGAGGTCGGCGACGACCTCGTCATCATGTCGGACCTGTGCCTGGACGAGTACACCGACCACGGGCACTGCGGGGTCCTGGACGCGAACGGGCGCGTCGACAACGACGCCACGCTGGAGCGGTACGCCGAGATGGCGCAGGTCCAGGCGGACGCGGGCGTCCACGTGGTGGGCCCCAGCGGGATGATGGACGGGCAGGTCGGCGTCATCCGCGACGCGCTCGACGAGACCGGGCACGAGGACGTCTCGATCCTCGCGTACACGGCGAAGTACACCTCGGCCTTCTACGGGCCGTTCCGCGAGGCCGTCGCCTCCTCGCTCCAGGGCGACCGCAAGACGTACCAGCAGGACCCGGCGAACGCGCGGGAGTCGCTGCGGGAGCTGGCGCTCGACCTGGAGGAGGGCGCGGACATGGTGATGGTCAAGCCGGCCGGCCCGTACCTGGACATCCTGTACCGGGTCGCGCAGGCGGTGGACGTCCCGGTGGCCGCGTACCAGATCAGCGGCGAGTTCGCGATGATCGAGGCGGCGGCGGAGAAGGGCTGGATCGAGCGCGACCGGGCGATCCTGGAGACCCTGATGGGCATCAAGCGGGCGGGCGCCGACACGATCCTCACGTACTGGGCGACCGAGGTCGCGGGCTGGCTGCGCGAGGCGCGCTGACGTCCCGGACGGGGGCGGGGGCCGGAGCCGGGCCGCGGCTGACCGGCCGCGGTCCTGGCTCCGGCCGCGGTCCTGGCTCCGGCCCCGGTCCTGGCTCCGGCCCCGGTCCTAGCCCCGGCCCCGTTCCTGGCCGCGGTCCCGGTCCTGGGCGCGGCGGTTCACCGACGCGAGCAGGGCCTGGGCCGAGGCGAGGGCGGCGGCGTCGCGCCCGTTTCCCGCGAGGCTGTACGTGATCTCGGCGAGCAGGACCGAGAGCCGGCCGTCGTTCACCCGGGCGAGCGGCTCGGAGCCCTCCCACACGGCGTCCCGTACGGCGTGCTCGGTGATGCAGCCGACCGGGTCGGAGGCGGTCAGCAGCCGCTGGGCGATGGTGCGTTCCAGGTCGGTGGGGACCCAGTCGCCCGTGTCGAGGTCCTTGGCGAGTTCGAGGGTGCGCTCACGGAGTGCGGTCGGCGTCATGAGGTGCTCCTTGAGGGGTGGGCGGCTGCTCGGACGGGGGAGAGGCGGATCGCCCTGCCGGGGGCGGGGAGGTCCCTGAGCACCAGCGAGTGGGCCCGGATCCGGTTGCCGGAGGCGATGGTGACCGGGCCGAGTACGGAGGCGCCGACGCCGATGAGGACGTCGTCGCCGATGACGGGGTGGCGGCGCACGCCGGGTTCGCCGGCGCGGGACCAGCCGCGCGATCCGAGGGTCACCCCGTGGTAGAGCGTCACGTCGTCGCCGACGCGGGCGGTCTCGCCGATGACCACGCCGAAGCCGTGGTCGATGAAGGCCCGCCGGCCGATCCGCGCACCGGCGTGGATCTCCATGCCGGAGAGCAGGCGGCCCGCGAGCGTGAGCAGTCCGGCGGCGAACCGGTGGTCGCGTACGTGGAGGCGGTGCGCGATCCGGTGGAGGGCCAGCCCGTGCCAGGGCGAGTGCAGCAGGGCGTCGCGGCGGCGCGGCCGGGAGGGGTCGCGGGCGACGACCGTGTCGAGGTCTTCGCGGATCTGTCCCAGGAGGGAGATCCGCCGCGGGGTCCCGCGCCCGGCGGCGGTCACGGCCGGCCCGCCGTGGCGTGCGGGGCGGACCGGGAGCGCCGGGAGCGCGGGGCGTGCTGGGCGTGTTGGGAGTCCAGCCGGTTGATCCGGTACATCGTGCGCTGGAACAGGTCCTGCGCGGTTAGGGCCGGGTACCGGTCGGGCTCGCCGTCCGCCGTGCAGCCGCGGAGCGTGGAGAGCACCGTCCACGGGGTGGGGTGGCAGAACTGCACGATGGAGAGCCGGCCGCCGCTCTGCCCGGGTGCGGCGACGACCCGGTGGACGGCGGCCCGGGCCCGGCCGCCGGTGAGCCGTTCCAGGACCATGCCGACGTTGAGGACGGTGTAGCCGTCGGGTGCCCGGACCGGGGTCCACTCGCCGTCGATGAGGACTTCGAGGCCGGCGGCGGTGGCCCGGGGCAGGGCGGTGATCAGGTCGAAGTCCTGGTGCTCCACCATCCATACGTGGTCGGCGGACGGCGCCCGCTCCATCGGCGGGTACCAGGTGGCGCGGTTGACGACGGGGCCGTCCTCCAGCATCTCCTCGAAGTAGCCGGGGGCCGCGCCGAGCGCCCCGGCCAGCCGGCGGACCACGTCGAGCTGGAACCGGGCCGTCCTCAGGTGGAGTTCGCCCAGCGCCGCGCCGATCCCGGGGACCAGGTGGTCGGGGAAGTACGGCTGCGGGTAGCGCGCCGGGTAGCGCTCGCGCAGCGGGTGGGCGGCGGGCAGCGGGGCACCCCAGTGGAACAGCTCCTTCCAGTCGGGGGTGCGGCCCTTCTCGCCCTGCTCGACCAGGGGTGGGAGGTACCCGGACTGCCCGTTGGAGCCGGTCACCCGGCAGTCCGCCTTGACCTCGGCGGGCAGTTCGAAGAACGCGCCGAGCATGGCGTACGCCTCGTCCAGCAGGCCCTCCGGCACCGTGTTGCGCACCAGGAAGAATCCGTCGCGCAGGGCGCTTCGGACGTGCTGGTCGTCGCCCCGGTGGTCGAGTGCGATCTCCTTGAGCATCTCCGGTCCCTCCTCTCTCTCCTCCCGCGCCGCTCAGACCGCGACGAAGGACAGGGTCAGGTACTTGAGCTGGTGGCCCTCGTACGCGAAGTGGCGGTCGATCTCCAGGCTGCCGGTGAAGCGGAAGCCGTTCGCCTCGTAGAGCTCGGTGACGAGCTGCTCGGTGAGCCACCAGTTCAGCCGCCCGTCCGCGAGCGGGTGCGGGGTGATCTCCCCGTCGGGGCTGAGGAACACGCTCACCACCCAGACCCCGCCCGGGCGCAGCATCTTGCGGCCGTGCTCCACCCAGGGGGCCCAGTCCTCGCGGCGCTGGTGGTGCAGGCAGCCGTTGTCGACGAGCAGGTCGAGGCCCTCGGCGTGGAAGGCGAGGAAGTCGCCCTGGTGGAAGCGGATCGAGCCGTGCGCGACTTCGGGGGTGTCCCACACGTCGAGCAGGTCGAGGCCGGTGACCTCGGCCTCCAGCCATTCGGCGAGGGAGGCCGTCTGGAGACCGCGGCCGCAGCCGATGTCCAGGACCCGGGCGGGGCCGGAGCCCGGCTGGTGTTCGTCGGTGGGGGCGGCCGCGATCGCGAAGTGCGTGACGCGGTCGTTGGTGGTCGTCCCCGACCAGGAGTCGCGGTTGTTCTTGTACCACTGCTTGAAGGAGTTGCGGACGACCTCGCGGTAGCCGCAGTAGTTCCGTTCGGCGTGCTCCGCGTCCGCGGCGCTGTGGCCGGGGCCGGGGGCCGTGGCGGTGGCGGTGGCGGTGGCGGTCAGGGCCGCGGGTGTGTCACGGCCCTGAAGGTCACGGTCTTGAATGTCACGCTCCTGCGGCATGCTCCCACTCCTCGATTGTTCCGCGGCTTGCGACGACCGCGACTGCGTTGCGCCCTCGCGGGCCTTGGTCGACTTCCGCGGATGCGGCGAGCCATGC
Source organism: Streptomyces sp. WM6372 (assembly GCF_001279655.1). NCBI lineage: Bacteria > Bacillati > Actinomycetota > Actinomycetes > Kitasatosporales > Streptomycetaceae > Streptomyces > Streptomyces sp. WM6372. The sequence goes on from NZ_LGDB01000198.1 coordinate 20,638, forward strand.
GCCCGCGCCGCTGCCGGAGACGGCGATGCCGTGTTCCCGGCGCAGGTGGCGCATGGCCTGGAGGGCCTGCGGATAGGCGACGGCGGTGAAACTGAAGAAGTCCTGCGGGAACGCGGCGATCAGGGGCTGGCGCAGGCCGTGGCCCAGTCCGCCCGTGCCGCTCATCCGGCGGGCGCCGTCGGGGGCGCGCTCGTCGCCGTAGACGGCCTCGGTGGGGAAGACGGCGAGGGGGCGGCAGTGCGGCCAGGCGCTGCCGAGGGCCATGGCGGTGCCGGCCAGGCTGCCGCCGGTGCCGACGGCCGCGGCCAGTGCGGCCGGTTCGACCCCGTAGCCGGAGAGCTGGCCGATGATCTCCGCGCCGGTGTGCTCGCGGTGCAGGGCGGCGCCCGCGGCCGCGCAGTGCTGGAGCAGCAGGTGCCGGTCCTCGCGTGCGGCGACGCGGACGGCCTCGTCCATCGCGCCGAGGAAGCCGGTGCCCTCGCGGGCCGTGGTGATCTCGGAGCCGTGGCGCCGCAGCTGGTCCAGCAGCCGCGCGGAGGCCCCGTACGGGACCACCAGGTGCAGGTCCAGGCCCAGTTGTCCGCACAGCTCGGCCAGGGCGACGGCGAGGCTGCCGCCCGAGTACTCGGCGAGCCGCAGCCGGGGGGTGCCGGCCGAGGCCACGGCCGCGCACAACAGGGCATACGCGGTACGGGACTTGACGGATCCGGAGGTGTTGGCGGCCTCGGTCTTGAGCCAGACCGTGCCCCGTCCCGCCCGGCTGGGTACCGGGACCAGCGGGGTGGCCCCGATGCCCGGGCGCAGTGCGGCGAGCCGGGGCAGCAGCCGGTGCGCTTCGGCTTCCAGCGGTGCGAAGGCCCGGGTGATGTCGGCCAGGGTCGGGGCCCGGTCGGCCAGGGCGCGGCGGATGTCGGCGAAGCCGGGGTCGGGGCCGGCGGGGTCGGTACCGGCGGTTCCGGGACGGGCGGGGTCGGGGCCCGCGGGTTCGGGGCCGGCGGTTACGGGGCCGGCGGTTACGGGGCCGGCTGCGAGGGCCGGTCCCGGACCGGGGCGGACGGCGGTCGTCATGAGGGCCGCTCGCCGGTGGCGAGGCGGAACCCGACGGGGTACAGCGGCCCGGGGAAGGCGCCGTGGCGGCGCCGGGTGCGGGTCAGGTCGCCGAACCGGGAGAAGGAGCCGCCGCGGGCGATGCGGTAGCTGCCCATCGACTGCACGAGGTGGTCGGCCACGTAGGGACCGTCCGGGTACGGGGCGTACTCGTCGGCGGTGAACTCCTCGACGTTGCCGCCCATGTCGTGGACGCCGTACGGGGAGCGGCCGGCCGGGAACGCGCCGACCGGGGTGGTGGTGTGCACGCCGGACTCGCGGGTGTTGGCCGCCTCCGGGTCGAAGCCGCCGGGCCAGGGGTAGGGCAGGCCGTCGGGGCCCTTGGCGGCGTGCTCCCACTCGGCTTCGGTGGGCAGCCGCCAGGGGTGTCCGGTGCGCTCGGTGAGCCAGGCGGCGTAGGCGTCGGCGTGCTCGGGGCGGATCCCGGCCACCGGGTGGTTGGAGCGGTCCCACGGGTAGGCGCCCAGGTACCAGGTGGTGGGGCGCTCCTCCAGGCCGGTGTCGGCGAGGAAGGCGCGGTACTCGCCGTTGGTCACGGGGTAGGTGGCGATCCAGAAGTCGGCGATCTCCACGGTGTGCTCGGGGCACTCCTTGAGGATCCAGGACTCCTCCACGCCCACGTGCGCCCAGGCGTTGGTGACGTATCCGGCCTCGTTCTCGGGGAGGCCGATGCGGATCCGGCCGCCGGGCACGTGGCGGGTGGCGGGGCCCGCTCCGGTGGTGGGGGAGGGGATGCGCGGGTCGCCGAGCAGGCCGAGGACGTGGCCGGCGGCGAGACGTTCGGCGGTCGGCAGGTCCGGGTCCTCGACGGCGGCGGCGAGCTCCTCGGGGGTGCTGCCGGGCAGCCGGGCGGGGTGCAGCCTGCCGGGGTCGGCGAGGCCGGCGTGTTCCTTGAAGTGCGGGGAGTCCGCGAGGTCTTCGATCGAGAGCGTCATGCCGCGGCCTCCTGGAGCAGCGCGATGGTGTGGCCGGAGAGTTCGGCCTTGGCGGACGGGTAGCGGGAGTTCTCCGCGGTGACGTACGCGCCGGTGGGGATCACCTCGGTGATCTCGATGGCGTGCGCGCGCAGTTCCCGCACGTTGTCGGGGTCGTTCGTGAGCAGTCGGATCCGGGTCAGGCCGAGGGAGTGGAGCATCGCGGGGGCGGCCTTCGTGCCGGCTCGCGACGTGCCGGCTCGCGATGTGTCCGCCGAGGTCGTCATGCGGCCACCTGCTTGCGGTCGGCGCTCTGCGCGATGTCGTCGATGTGGAGGGTGTGCTGGATGTGGGCGCCGTACGCGTCGACGGCGACGAAGACGATCCGGCCGTCCCATCCGGCCACGGCGACGCGCCCGTCGGCGAGCTGGAACATGCAGGACAGGCCCTGGCTGAACCCGGCGAGGACGCGGCCGGAGGCGAGGGTGCCCGCCGAGTCGGCCCAGTCGACCTGCCAGGAGTAGAGGTTGAAGTCGTAGGAGCCGGCGAGGACGGTGGGCTTGCGGGTGTCGCCCAGCAGCGAGACGCACTTGACCGACTCGTCGGAGCCGAGCAGCGTCTGCGGCGCGCCGGTGCTCCAGCCGCCGTCCTCGGTACGGGTGACCCGGCCGACCTTGACGGTGTGGTCGCGCGAGGCGCTGGCGACGACGGAGCCGTCGGGGCCGTGGAGGCCGGCGACCGCGTTGACGAGGTTGCCGTGCTCCCACAGCTTGGTGCGCCCGTGCACGGCGCCCGCCTCGATGGTGCGGTCGGTGGCGGCGGACAGGAAGCCGCCGTCCGGGATCGGGGCCAGGGACTTCACCGATCCGCCGTGCGCCTCGACGCGCTCTTCGAGCCGGAGCGTGGCCGGGTCCAGGACGAGGAACTCGCCGTTGTAGGTGCCCGCGACCAGCCGGCCCCCGTCGACGGTGAGGGAGGGGATCGGCGCGCCGAGGCGCTCGCTGGAGGTGCGGGTGCCGTCGTAGCGGATGACGTGGCCGGAGTAGGTGCCCGCGTAGATCGTGTCGCCGTCGGTGGCGAGGGACAGGATCGGGCCTTCGGTGAGCTCGATCGGGACGGCCCGCCGCTGGGCGCCGTTCTCTATGCGGACGGCGAAGACGGTGCCGGAGTCCCCGCCGATGAGGAGCTCGTCGCCGCGCGCGGCCAGGGCGTTGGGGCCGTGGGTGGCGCGCTCGGGGCCGGACAGTTCGGCCGCCGTGGCCATGTCGTACAGGTGCGGGGCGTTGCGGAAGGAGCCCGCGGCGACGAGGCCCTGGGCGGCGGCGACGGAGCGCGGCCACACGCGGAGGTCGGCGACGGTGTGCCGGCGTTCGCCGGAGCGGTCGAACCAGTGGAGGGAGCCGTCGTAGGCGCCGACGACGAACGCGGAGTCGTCCTCGGCCCAGTCGACGGCGCGGGCGGCGGAACTGGAGACCTCGACGGTCAGTACGTGCTCCAGCTCGCGGGTCAGCAGGTCGACGCGGCCGTCGTCGCGGGCCACGGCGAGGAGGTCGCCGGCCCGGGACCAGGCGCAGCCCTCGATGGAGGAGTCGTAGTGGCGCTTGCGCGCGGGGCCGGAGCCGGAGGCGGGGTCGCTGACGGCGACCAGGCCGTCCTCGCCGACCGTGGCGGCCAGGCCCTCGACGCTGACGGAGACCATCATGCAGTGCGCCTCGTGCGAGCCGACCTCGGTGAGGAAGGTGCCGTCGAGCACGGACCACAGGGTGGCGCGGCCGTCCTCGGAGACGCAGATCAGGCGCTCGCCGTCGGGCAGCCAGGCGACCGAGTTGATGTCGTCGGTGTGCCGGGCCAGGACGTTGACCAGCGTGGCCGGGCCCTCCTGGGGGACGCGCCAGATGCCGACCGTCTTGTCGGCGGAGGCCGTCGCGAGGAGGGTCGGGTCGGCGGGGTTCCAGGCGGAGGAGTTGACGAGGCGGCGGTGGCGCAGCGTCGCGGTCTCGGTGGGGTGGGCGGGGTCGGCGGTGTTCCAGACGATCACGGTTCCGTCGTAGGACGAGGTCGCGAGGCGGGAGCCGTCCGGGCTGAAGGCCACGTGGGTGATCGGGGCCGCGTGTCCGGTCCCCGATTTCGGGATGGAGATGGTGCGCACGCTGTCTCTGTCCTTTTCTTCGGTGACCGGGAAGGCCGTTTATGAGGCGAATGGAGAGGTGGGTGTCCAGTTTCCTGTATGCACACTAATTGCTGCCGCAAGGAGCTTCGAAGGGCTGTCGGGCAATGTGGGAAGTCGTGCGACCTGATGGATTCGAATTCTTCTATTTGACATGTCGTGGCAGGTCAGGGTGGGTGTCACCGGTATCGGGACGGGAGCGAAACGGGAACGGAACAGGATTGAAAAGGGAAGACGTGATGGAGTGAGCGGGATTATCCGGCTGTCGCTTGCCCTGTAGTCCGCGCCCCCCGATGCTTCGATGAGAAGAGGACTCAAGGGGCTGAGCTCATGCATGTTGTTCTGTTGGAGACGGCATACGTCAGAGGCTTTGACGTCGTGGCGGACATGGCCGGCGACGGGATCGAGGTCACCTTCGTCACGGAGCGCCTGGACGCCTACCGCGCCAATGCCGGGTTCGAGCTGCTCGAACGCGCGGCGCGGGTGGTGGAGGTGCCGGACCTGTCCGGCGGCCAGGACCTGGCCGCCCTGCTGCGCGGACGGCTCGGTCCCCACCCGGTCGACGGCGTGATCTGCCGCGACGAGAACCTCCTGCACGGCGCGGCGCGGTTCGCCCGCGACCTGGGCCTGCCCCACGAGTCACTGGAGGCGGCGCGGCTGCTCGGCGACAAGTCGGCCGTACGGGAACGGCTCGGGAAGGCCGGGATCGGCAGCCTGCGCTGGCGCCGGGCGGTCACCGAGGAGGAGGGGCTGGCGGCGGTCGACGAGATCGGGCTGCCGTGCGTGATCAAGCCGCCGTCCGGCCGGTATTCGGTCGGGGTCACCGTGGCGTGGACCCGTGAGCAGGCCGCCGCCGGGCTGGCCGCGGTACTGGGGGCCCCGTACGGAGATGGCGACGGTGGCGGTGGCGGTGGCGGTGGCGAGCGCCCCGTCGCGCTCGTCGAGGAGTACGCCGTCGGGCGCCACGTCAGCGCCGAACTGCTCGTCCAGGACGGGCGCGTGGTCCTGTACGGCTTCGCCGAGCGCATCCCGGCGGCCCCCGGCACCACGGCCGAGCTCGGCGGGCACTTCCCGGCCCGCTTCCCGGGCATGGGCGCCGCACGGCGGTTCGTCCTCGACACCGTGGAGGCGCTCGGGGTCCGGGCGAGCGCGCTCCACGTGGAGCTGCTCGTCACGCCGACCGGCCCGGAGCTGATCGAGGTGAACGGCCGGATCGCCGGGCACGTGGTGACCCGGCAGATGTCGCTGGCCCTGGACCGCTCGGTCGCCCGCGACCTGGTCGCGCTCGCCACCGGTGCGCCGGTCGAGGACGCGGCCCCGCCGGTGACCACCGTGGCCCTGCACGCCCTGTGGAGTGCGGCCGACGGGATCGTGCGCGGCACGGTCCCCGCGTTCCGCGAGCTGCCGGCCGGGGTGGTCGACTGCGAGGTGACCGTCGGGCCCGGGGACCGGGTGCCGGCGCTGGGCACCAACCATGACCGGTTCGGGTACCTGATGGTGCGCGGAGCCGACGCGGCGACGGCCGTGCGGGTCGCCGCGGAGGCGGCGGCCCTGGTGCAGGAGTCGCTGCGCATCGAGCCGCTCGCCGCCGCGGAGCGGGAGCCGGCGCCGGAACACGACTCCGCCGGCGGCGAGCACGTGGTGCTGCTGCTGGACGGAGGGGACCCGGTCGAGCGGATCGTGGCCGCGGCCGGGGCGGTGACCGCGCGGCTGACCGTACTGCGGCGCGACGAGCTCACCTTCGACGCGGTGCGCGCCCGGTTCCTGGCGGAGCACGAGCGCCGGCCGGTGGCCGCGGTCCTGTCCTGGTCGGGCGCGTACGAGCGCGAGGCGCGGGAACTGCGCGCGCTGGCCGCCGGAGCCGCCCGGGCCGGCGGGGCGGGGAGCGAGGAACTCGGGGAGCTCGACGGGCTGCTGGAGGAGCTCGCCTTCGTCAGCGACCCCGTGCGCACCGTGCTGGCCCTCGCGGCCGCCGGAGGCCGGGTGGACGTACTCGCCTCGATCGACGAGAGCGGCGACCACGCCGCCGAGGACGGCAGCTCCGAGCGGCGCCTGACCGCCGGCCCGGTGCCCGCGCGGCTGCTGGCACGCACCGAGGAGGCCGTGCGCGACGCCGGGATCGAGGGGCCCGCCCGGGTCGTGTTCGGGGCGCGCGACACGCGCCCCCTGGTCCTGCCCGGCTTCGACCGGCAGGTCCTCGACCTCTACGACGCCGCCCACCGGCGGAGCCTGGTGACGGCCGCCGCCGAGAGCGCGCTGGGCCGGCCGGTGCGCGCCGCCCTGCCCGACGCGGGGCGGGTCGCGATCCAGCGCCACGTCCTGTCCGGGCCGGGCCGCTTCCGCGTGGTCGCCGCGACCGCAGCCGAGCAGCTGTACGACACGCCCGAGCTGGCGTCCGTACGGACCCCGCTCGATCGCGAGGGCGTCCACAGCGGGCCGGTCGTCCGCCTGGAGTACACCGTGGCGGCGCCGGACACCGTCCGCGCCGAGCAGGCGGTGGCCCGGATCGAGCGCTCGCTGCTGTGGAAGACCGAGCCGGCCGACCGTACCCACGTCCTGCTGCTGGACCGGATCGGCCCCCGGGTGTGGACCCGCGACGACGGCTCGCCGCTGCTGGACCCGGACCGCTTCCGGGTCAGCGTGCTGAGCTCGGCCGCGGGCAACACCACGGGCAGCGCCGCCGACTTCGCCGCCCGGACGGACGTCTTCGATCCGGACGGGGTACGGGCCCTGGCGGGCGCGGTGCACGCGCTGTACCCGGTGGACCGGGTCGCCACCGTCTCCGAGCGGCTGCTGGAGCCGGCCGCGGAGCTGCGCGCCCGGCTGGGCACGCCGGGCAGCGACCCGGCCACCGCGCGCAAGTTCGTGGACAAGGCGGTGATGAAGCGCATCGCCCGGCGGGCGGGCATCCGTGCCGCCGAGGGGCACCTCGTCCACACCCCGGAGGACGTCACCGACCTGTTCGCCCGGCACGGCCGGGTCGTGGTCAAGCCGCGCGACGGTTCGGGCTCGTTCGGGGTGTCGGTGCTCACCGACGCCCGGCAGGTCGAGCGGTGGGTGCGCGAGGAGTTCAGCCCCGGCACCCACCTGTGCGAGGGGTTCGTGGCGGGCGACATGTGCCACATCGACGCCGTCGTCTACGAGGGCGAGGTGATCTGGGACGTGTCCCGGTACGTGAGCGACACCCTGGCGGTGTCCCGGGTGGAGCCGCTCTCCTCCGTCTCGGTCGCCGACCCGGCCGTGCGCGCGGCGGCCCGCGAACTGCTCGGCCAGGTCGTCGACGCCTGGCAGGTCTCCGCCGGGGTGCTCCACCTGGAGGCCTTCCTGGACGAGTCCGGGTTCACCTTCTGCGAGGTGGCCGGCCGCCCGGGCGGTGCGGGCGTCCGCGAGGCCTTCCTGGCCACCACCGGCATCGACCTCTTCCACGCCAAGATCCTCACCGACGTGGGCCTCGACCCGAGGGCCGGCCGCCTCGCCCCGGTGGGCGCGTACGCGGGCTGGACCGTGCACTTCACGGTGGGCGGGATCCTGCTGGACTTCGACGACTCGGCGGTGGCGCAGGACGCGTACTACCGGAACGTGCCGTACCGGATCGGGGACGTGGTCCCCGCGCAGCCGTTCTCGGGTACGGGCGCGAGCACGCACGTCTTCGCCCACGACTCGCACGAGGAGGTCCAGCGGCTGGTCGCGCGCGCCGAACGCGAGGTGCGCCTGGTGATCGGCCTGGAGCCGGAGCCGGGGTCCGCGGGGGCCGGGCGGTGATACTCGGCATCCTCGGCAGCGCCTCCGCGGACTCGGTGTCGCGCCGGGTCCTGGAGCTGGCCGCCCAGCGGATCAGGGCGGCCGGGGCGGCGTACGAACTCCTCGACCTGAGCGTCGAGTTCCCCGGGCGCCACCGGATCGACGACTACGACGACCCGCCCCCCTACAGCCAGACGGCGGCGATCCGCGCCCGGATCGCCGGGGCGAGCGGCGCCGTCATCGCCACGCCGGTCTACCACGGCTCCTACAGCGGGCTGCTCAAGAACGCCCTGGACCACCTCACCGGCGACGCGCTGGCCGACCGGCCCGTGGGGCTGATCGCCGCGGGCGGCGGTCCGCGCGGCGCGGGGACCGCGTGCGACCAGATGCGGGCGGTGGTCCGGGCGATGGGCGGCTGGGCCGTGCCCACCCATGTGGCCTCCGCCCGCAGCGACTTCACTCCGGGGCGCCCGCTGGAGGAGCTGCACATCCGGTTGGACCGCCTGGTGGGCGAACTGCTCTCGTTCCGCTCCGCCCGCCGCATCCCGGCACCGCTCGTCAGCCACTGACCCCCTACTCCAGCGAAGCGAAGCCCGTCACACGAAAGGACGCGCCATGACCCCCCGCTCCGCCCGCCCGTCCGCCGGCTCCGAGGACCAGCCGCACCTGCTGCTGATCTCGGGCATCGGCGGCCACCCGCCCGCCGAGGCGCTCGACTCCCTCTCCCGGCTCAGCCCGGCGGTCTCCGTCGTCCACATCGCGGCCTGGGGCGACCCGGAACCGGTGCGCGCCGACTGGGCCGCCCGCGGACTGCGGGGAGAGTTCCTGACCGCGGCCGACCTCGACGACGCGGTGGCCGTCGGCCTCGCCCTCCACGGGCGGTACCCGCTGTCGGGGGTGGTCACCTACTCGGAACTGCTGCTGCGCCCGCAGGCCGAGCTGGCCGAACGCCTCGGGCTGCCGGGCAACGCGCCGGAGGCGGTGACCGTCGCCCAGTCCAAGTCCCGGCAGCGGCAGGTCTTCGCCGAACACGGCGTGCCCTCCCCGCGGTTCGCGGAGATCCGGGAGGAGGGGGATCTGGCGGAGGCCGCCCGCGGCATCGGCCTGCCGGCCGTCTTCAAGCCCTCGCTCGGCGCCGGCAGCCAGAGCGTGCGGCTGGTGCGCACGTACGAGGAACTGCTGGAGGCCTACCGCGACGGCCGGGCCACCGTCTCGGCCTTCCTCCAGAGCGAGGACGTCTTCCTGCTGGAAGAGCGCCTCGAACTGGAGGCGGACGGAGACAGTGGCTGGGCGGCGTACTGCAGCGTGGAATCGCTGCTCGCGGCCGGCGAGCGGCACCACCTGGCCGTCTCCGACCGGCTGGAGCTGCGCCACGGCTACGCCGAGGAGGGCGCGTCGATGCCGTCGAGGCTCGACCCCGCCGTCCAGGCGGCCGCCGTCGACTGCGCGGACCGGGCGATCCGGGCCATCGGGCTGACCACCGGGGCCGTGCACACGGAGATCGCGCTGACCCCGCGGGGGCCGCGCGTCATCGAGGTCAACGCCCGTGCGGGCGGACCGATGCCGGTCATGTTCGAGGTCGGCGCCGGGTACGACTACGCCGAGCAGATCGGCCGCAGCGCGCTGGGCCTCGCGCCGGACACCGTGCCGGAGTTCACCCGGACGGCGCTGCTGAGGATGGTGCCGATCCCGGCGGGCGAGTGGCTGGTGGCCGCGCAGACCCCGACGGAGGAGCTGATGGCGGCCTTCCCCGAACTGGCCTACGTGAAGCCCCGGTTCGGGCCGGGGCAGCGGGCGAGCCGGAGCCGGACCCTGCACCTGGCGACGTTCATGATCGGCGCGCCCACGCCCGGGCGGGCCCTGGAGCTCGCCGAACGCGTCGAGCGGGCGCTCGGCATCGAACTCGTGGAGGCCGGCGCGCCGTCCGAGCCCGCCCCGGTCCGGGCCACCTAGCCGTGGACGGACCCACCCACCCCGGCCCGACTCCGCAATCCCGCCTACTCATGACGTGGGGATCGCTCCGATGAAGAAACGCATCTACGCCACTGGACTCTCCGACGCCGTCGGACTCGGAATGTACCTGTCCCTGTCCGTCCTCTTCTTCCACAAGGCCGTGGACCTGCCCAACGCCGAGATCGGTCTGGTCCTCGGCGTCGCCGGCGTCACCTCGCTGCTGGGCGCCATGCCCATCGCGCGGGCCGCCGAGCGCTTCGGCACCCGTACCGTGCTGACCGTCCTGTTCCTGGTCCGCGCCGCCGCCTTCCTCGCGCTGGCCACGGCCTCCTCCTTCATCGCCGCCCTGCTCGCCTCGGCGGTCGCCGGGGTGCTGAGCCGGGGCATCAGCCCGCTGATCGAATCGGGCCTGATCGCCCGTGCCAGCAACGAGGAGGCGGTCGGAGCGCTCGCCCGGCTCCGCTCGCTGCGCAACGCCGGCATGGCCGCGGGCGCGCTGCCCTCCGGGGCGGCCATCGCGATCGGCGAGGCCTGGGCCTACCGGGCGGTGATGGTGCTCTCCGCCGCCTTGTTCATCGGCTGCGCCGTGGTCTGCCGGACCTTCGGTGACGGCGGGCGCCCGGCCGGGGCCGCGCAGGGCGGCCCCTCACGCGGCAGCGTCCTGCGCGACCGGGCCTTCCTCCGCATCACCGTCCTGTACGGGGCCCTGACCATGTCGGCGCTCGTCCTCGGACTCGGCGTCCCGCTGTGGGTGGTCCAGCAGACGCAGGCTCCCGCCTGGACCGTGACCCTGGTCCAGGTCCTCAACACCGCCGTCGTCGTCGCGCTCCAGGTCCGGATCAGCAAGGGGTCCGAGGACTTCGCCACCGCCCGCAGGATGATGCGGCGCGGCGGGCTGCTGTCGGCTCTGGCAGCGGGGGTCGTACCGCTGACGGCGTTCGGCGGTACGACCACGAACCTGGCCCTGGTGGTCGCAGCCGCGCTGCTCTTCTCCCTCGGGGAGCTGTTCATCGTGTCCGGCACCACCGGCGTCGCCCTGCTGCACATCCCCGAGGGCCGCAAGACCGGCTACCTCGCCGCCTTCAACCTCGGGTTCGCCGTCACCACCGTCGTGGGACCCCCTCTCATCACCAGTTCCGTCGGCTGGGGCGGCTGGGCCTGGCTGGGCTGGGCGGTCTACTTCACCGCCGTCGCCCTGGCCACGACGCGCCTCCCGCAGCCGGCCCCGGCCGCCGGGAAGGCGCCGCAGACCGCGGGAAGCCCCGCGTGATGCGGGCCGAGGGAGCACGGGAGCGGGCCCCGAACATTCCCCTCTGCGCGGCGTACCGTCATCCTCGGACGACACGCCTCAGCCCATCTGCCGCTGCGGCCGGTTCGCCGACGGAGTGCCGGACGAACTCTCCGCCCGAGTGCGGCCAGCGGCGTGGTCGGCGGCGATCGCGACGCTGTGGGCGGCCGAGGAGAGCGTGAGGTGGCGGTGCCAGCCCTTGAAGGAGCGGCCGGCGAAATCGCGCAGACCGGCCCGCTCGCCGGTGTCGGCGCTGTCGAAGGCCGTCCGCCGGCTGAGCTTGGCCAGCCGCATCAGCCCGTCGAGCGAGGTGGTGGTGAGGTCCGTGAGCCACAACTCGCTCGGCGGGCCGTTGCGGTTGGTCCACTCGCCCATCAGCAGCCACTGCTGCGGACCGGAGGGCGAGCGGCGCGGCTGCGGCAGCTCGACGCGTATGCCCGCGACCAGGGTGCTGCGCACGACGGGCGTTCCCGAGGAGGGGTCCAGCCATTCGACGGGCCGGCGCAGTCCGCGCACGTGCTGGAGCATGTCCGACACCGGTATGGGGCCGGCGCCGTACCCGGGCATCGCCGTGTCGGCGACCCGCAGCTGGTCCATGGCCCGCATCCGGGCCATGACGGGAACGCCCGCGGCGTGGAAGCGGCTCAGCACGGCGCTGCTGACGAAGTCACGGGAGGGCAGCACCACCGGGCGGCGCTCCACCCCGCCCCAGGCGAGGACTTCGAGGGCGGAGGCCGTGGCGCACTCGCCCGGCGACTCCTCGTCGACCCAGTCCGGGATGTCCGCCCGGCGGCGCTTCTCCTCGTCCTGGAGCCAGGAAGGGGAGAGGTACAGCCGCCAGTTGACCGGGGCGCTCATCGCCTCCGAGGCCATCCACAGGCCGAAGGAGTGCTGGCCGTGCACGGAGTGCCCCAGCTCCGGGACGAACCGGCGGTCTATGCCCGCCGACTGCTCGCCGGCCTTCTGGATCGGCATGGACTGGACGACCCAGGCCTTGGGCTGGACCATCTCCTCCGCGTACCGGGCGAGCGCGGCGCGCATCGGGGCCCAGTTCCAGGTGGATTCGCTGATGAAGTGGTGCAGCGACTGCTCGGTGCCCGCTCCGCCGACGACTCCGGCCATGTTGCGGATCGACTTGCGTCCGTCCGCGTAGAGGAGTCCCCGCAGGTACTGCTCGCCGCGGGCGCGCTGGTCGCTGCGGCGCAGCGACCTGAACAGCTGGGGGGCCAGTTCCGAGATCATCGCTTCGACGATCTGGGCTCTGTGGTCCGCCGTCGTGGTCGACGGAAGGACGGGTGGGGAGTGGGGAGCCTGTGCCGGAGGGGTGGCTACAGGTGCTTGGTAGGCGCTGTGCGCGGCGGCAGGCCGGGTGCCGGAATGGTTCGCCGCGCGCCGCACGGTCCGCCGGCTGGCGCCGAGGCCGAAAGTCTTCATCGCTGCTCCTGAGTCCGAGTCAGGACGCAACTGTCGGAGGTGTCGTTCCCGCTTCGTTCCCGCTTCGCTACCGCTTCCCCCCGTAAGCTCTTAGGATCCTGCTGAAGGCTCTTCAGCAGGGGGCATTGAGGGGGATGGGGCAAGGAGGCCATGGCTAATTCGGTGGAAAGCCAGGTGCGTTTCAATATTCTCGGACCGCTTGAAGGGTGGACAGCAGGGCACCGGTTAAAGCTCGGCGGCCAAATTCACGAACGAGTTCTTGCCACTCTGCTGCTCGAACCGGGAAATATTGTCCCGGTTGTCCGCCTTGTGGAGGCGGTGTGGGATGAGGAACCGCCGGTAACCGCTTCCCACCAGGTGCGCAAGGCCGTCGCCGACCTGCGGCGCCGGATCCCGGGGGGCGGGAAGCTGATCGTCACGGACGGTCCGGGCTACCGCGTTCAGGTGACCCGCGATCAGCTCGACCTGCTCCTGTTCAACGGGCACATCCGGGAGGCCCGGCACGCCGCCTCCGGGGACCGCCCCGAAGCCGCGGCCGACGAACTGCGTGCCGCCCTGGCCCTGTGGCGCGGCCCGGTGATGTCCGGAGCCGGCGGCTCGGTGGTCGAGGCCGCGGGCGCGGTACTGGAAGAACGCCGGCTGGGCGCCGCCGAGCAGCTCTTCGAACTGCGCCTGGCACTGGGCGAGGCCGGTGAACTCATCGGCGACCTGCGCACCCTCATCGCACAGCACCCGCTGCGGGAGTCGCTGCGCGGCCACCTGATCCTGGCGATGTACCGCTCCGGGCGGCAGGCCGAGGCGCTCGCCGAGTACGCCAAGGTCCGCGAACTGCTCGTGGAGGAACTCGGCATAGACCCCAGCGCGCAGCTCACCAAGATGTACGAGGACATCCTGCGCGCCTCCCCCGACCTGGCCGGCCCGGCCACCCGGTCGGTCCCCGTGGCCGGCCCGCCCGCGTCCCGGTCCCCGGCGCCGGACGCGGAAACCAGAGGATCCGCGCCGTCCGGGCTCGGGAGCAGCCGCTACCCGACCCTCGCCTCACTGCACGGCGCCCCCTGCACCCTGCCGCCCGGGGTTCCCGACTTCACCGGTCGCGAGCGCGAGCTGGCCGAGGTGCTGGAGGCGTGCCGGCAGGACGCGGGGGAAGGGCCCCGGGTCGTCGCGATCGACGGCATGGGCGGCTGCGGCAAGACCTCGCTGGCGGTGCGGACGGCCTACCAGCTGGCCGAGGAGTACCCGGACGGCCAGCTCTACGCCGACCTGCGCGGCTTCACGCCCGGCGAGAAGCCGCAGCGGCCGGCCGCCACCCTCGGCGGCCTGCTGCGCACCCTCGGAGTGGCCGCCGACAGCATTCCCGACGACGAGGCGGGCCTGATAGGCCTGTGGCGGGCCACCCTGACGGGCCGCCGCCTGCTGTTCCTGTTCGACAACGCCCTGGACGCCGGCCAGGTGCTGCCCCTGCTCCCGTCCTCGACCGAATGCCTGGTGCTGGTCACCAGCCGGGCCAGGCTGCTCGATCTGGACGGCGCGGACTGGATCTCGCTGGGCGTGATGGAGCCGGAGGAGAGCCGGCTGATGCTCACCGAGCTCCTCGGCGACGACCGGGTGGCCCGGGAGCCGGAGGCCGCCGCCGAACTCGCCGATCTGTGCGGTCACCTGCCGCTGGCCCTGAGGCTGGCGGTGGCGCGCCTGCGCAACCGCCCGCGCTGGACCGTCCGCTACCTGGTCGAACGGCTGGAGGACGAGACCCGGCGACTGGACGAGCTGAGCGCGGGCGAACGCAGCGTCGCGGCGACCCTGAGCCTGTCGTACAAGGCCCTGGAGCCGGAGCTCCAGGGCGCGTTCTGCCTGCTCGGCCTGCACCCGGGAGCCGAGGTCGACGTCTATTCGGCTGCGGCCCTGCTGGAGACGGGGGTCCGGGACGCGGAGGACATGCTGGAGGACCTCCTCGACATGCACCTGCTGGTGCAGAACGACCCGGGGATGTACGCCTTCCACGACCTGGTGCGCACGTACGCGCTCTCGCTCGGCGAGGGGAGGAGCGGGCGGGAGGCCCGGGAGGCCGACGGCCGGCTGCTCGGCTACTACACGGCGGCGACCGAGGCCGCGTGCACGCTGCTGTTCCCCAGCCGCCGCAGCATGCACGTGGATGCGCCCGACACCGCGTACGCGCTGCCGCCGATGCGCCGCGAGGACCGCACCCTGGAGTGGTTCGACCGGGAGTCCGCGGGCATCCAGACCCTCCTGGCGCGGGGCGGCCACGAGGAGAGTCCGCGGCTGGTGTTCGCCCTGGCCCGCAACGCGTCCTTCCACCTGAACCTGCGCGGACGGTTCGCCGAGTTCGAGGCGGTGTGCCGGGCGGGCCTCGTCGCGACGCGCAGCATCGGCGATCCCCTGCTCATCTGCCAGACCCTCAACAACCTCGGGGTGGCGTGCTGGAAGCTGGGCCGGCTCAACGAGGCCGTGGAGGCCGCGGAGGAAGCGCTGGACTGGGCCAGGAAGGCCGGCGGCCCGGACGATGAGACGGTAGCCCTCGGGCTGCTGGGGATCGCGCACTACGCGCTGGGGGACCTGGCGAGCTCGTACGACTACACGACGCAGGCGGTGGGGGAGCTCAAGGGAGGGGACCGCACCAAGCTTCCGCAGCAGCAGGCGGAGGACCTCAACAACGTCGGCACGGTCTGCCTGGCGCTCGGCCAGTACGAGCAGGCGCTCGAGGCCGCGCGACAGGCGATCGAGCTGTGCCGTGCCTTCCGGTTCCCGGAGCAGGAGGCCCTGGCTTGGACGACTCTGGCCCTGGCGTACTGCGGTACGTGTGCGTTCGATGAAGCGGAGTCCAGCCTCTCGCGGGCGCGGAACACGGGCTCTTCCTGCCCGGACGAGGTTCTCGTACTCATCTGCGCTGTTTCTTCGGACCTCTGCGACCGGCGCGGCGACGCGCGGCGGTCGCAGGAGCAGGAGGCCACGGCCCTGGAGCTGCTCAACTCGACGATCTCACCGCAGCGGCGCTCCAGGGTGGACAACGTCCTGGCGCTCAAGCACAACCGCAACGGCCGGTACGAAGAGGCCTTGCGTCTGCACGAGCGCGCGTTCACGTGTGCCGAGGGCATGGGCTACCGGGTCGAGATGGCCCACGCGCTGGACGGGATGGCGGTCGCGGCCGGGGAGCTGGGCCTGCCGAACGCGGCCCAGTACCGGGAGCGGGCCGACGCGCTCTTCGAGGCCATGGGGGTGCCGCCCGAGGGGCGGCGCACCCTCTGACCGCAGCGCGGGTGCGCCGGCGGTACGGCAAAAGCAGTGGGCCCCGTCCGTTTCGGACGGGGCCCACTGCTTGCGCGGGGGTGGATCAGGCACCCGTGGGGGTCGCCGGGGGGGTGGTCGGAGGGTTGGTCGGGGCGACGCCCGGGCCCTTGGTGTCGGCCAGCACGGAGTGCCCCCCCTTCGTGCCGTCGGCGTGGTGGTCCTGCTCGACTGCCGCACCCAGGCCCAGGGCGAGGGCGACCGCGAAGATACCGACCAGACCAGCGAGCTTGCCGCGCATTTCGAACCCCTTGTTTGTGTGGAAATCCCGTGTCGCTTTCGACATGACAGAGATTCGCAACGGGGCTTCCTGCTCCAGTCCCTCTCCGTTCCCGCTTGAGTGGGCGGTGGTATGGGAACGGAACGGGAACGGGCAGTCTAACGAGAAAACCGGGGGGCTATCCGGTATTTCTTTGGCCGGATATCGTCGTTCGGATATCGGTGGATTGTCATTCAGGAAAGGGAGAGTCGAAGTTCCGCTTCGAGTCGTCCCAGATCCCGCGCATGGCCGTGGGCAGCGATATGACCGTCCGGCCGGATCAGGTAGTACCCCGCGGAGCGACATCCGGCCTGCGCGGCGGCGTCGCGGCGGCGTACCGTCACTTGTCGCAACAGAGGCCATTGCGCCACGATGTGGCCCAATTCCTCCTCCCAGGCCCTGTTCCCGTCCGGGACGACCACCAAGTTCCAGCCGTGCGGATCCGCGGCCGGTCCGGAGATCCCGTAAGCGAGCGCCAGACGGCGCGGGAAGACCGCCCCGACCTCCAGGGCGCCGGGCAGCGAGCGCCGTACGCGGCAGCCCGTCCAGCCCGAGGGCTGCTGGGTGTCGCGGACCGGCGGGTACGAGAGCCGGCGGCCGGCCATCACCGGGGCGTAGAACTCCGAGACGATCCCGGTCCGGTCGAGGAGCCGGAACGCGGCGTCGCGCGCCGCCACCGAGGCCTTGGACTTGAACAGCCAGGCCCTGGTCTGGAAGTCGGTGTCGCGCACCAGCTGCCGGGTGACCTCCGCCCGCTCCTCGCCGTAAGAGGCGAGCAGCGAGGAGGGGGACTCGCCCCGGATCACCGAGGCCAGCTTCCAGGCGAGGTTGTGCGCGTCCTGGAGGCCGTTGTTCATGCCCTGCCCGCCGGCCGGGCTGTGCACGTGGGCGGCGTCGCCGGCCAGGAAGACCCGGCCGCGCTGGAACTCGCTCGCCCGCCGGGCGTGAACCCGGAACACGGCCTTCCAAACCGCCTCCTTGATCCGTACGCCGCGCGGCCCGCGCTCGTCGATGACGGCCTGCATCATCGCGGTGTCGACCTCGCCGCCGCCCTGGGGCATCACCGACAGGAACCTGAAGATCCCGCCCGGGATGGGCACGATCACCAGCGCCCCGTTCGCGGACTGGTAGAAGTGGCACTCGTCCGGAGGTAGGTACCCATCGATGCGCGCATCAATGAGTGCGAAGGCCATCTCGTACGTCGATCCCTCGAATCCGACGCCGAGCTGGCCCCGGACGGCGCTGCCGGCGCCGTCGGCGCCGACGATGAACGGCACCTTCAGCCGCTGCAGCCCCTCGGGGGTCTCCAGCACCGCCGTCACGCCGTCGGTGGCCTCGATCCGGCCGGAGTAGTCCAGCCCGTCCAGGGCCAGCAGCCGCACCCCGCGCTCGATCTTGCCGCCGAGTGCCTGCAGCCGCTCGGTGAGCAGCCGCTCGGTGACGTGCTGGGGCAGGGTGCGGCACGCCAGGTCGTCGGAGAACCCGAAGGAGGCCAGCGGGCGCCGTTCGGAGAAGTAGCTCAGCGTGTTGATCCGTACGGACTCCTCGTCGACCACGCCGCCCAGACCGGTGTCCTCGAGGATGTCGAGGGCGCGCGGCCAGACGGACAGGGCCTTGGGGGTCAGCATGGGTTCGACGGCACGGTCGATCACGCGGACCCGGATGCCGCGCCGCAGCAGTTCGACGGCGGTCAGCAGGCCGGTGGGGCCGGCCCCGACCACCAGGACGTCCAGGTCGGACGCCCCGGCGGCGGCGGGTACCGCTTCGCCCTCTCTCGTGGGCCGGCTCTCGCCGGCTATCAGGTCAGCCATGGCCTCTGGGACTCTCTCAGTCGGTGCGGACGCCGGTGGTGGTGGAGTTCTCCGGCTCGGTGGGCAGGCGGTCGAGGCTGATGCCGAAGTGGGTCTTGTAGGCGGCGATGACCTCGGCGTCGTCCTGGAGGACGGTCTTCGAGCGCTGGTCGCCGTCGACGACGTTCAGGTGGCGGCCCTTGAGGGTCACCAGGCCGGTCTCGGTGCGGATGGAGCAGAACAGGGCCTGCATGAAGGAGGAGTCGGGCGCCGTGCGGTACCACCACAGCGACGGGCCGTAGTCCTCGATGCGGACCGGGGTCTCGACGACCTGGTACAGCGGGCGGCCGCCGAGCCACAGGTCCACGGTGCCCGGCTGCCCCTCGACGTCCTTGAGCTGGTACTCGCCGTGCGGGTCGCTCTGGACCTCGCGGCTGGTGAAGTCGAGCGGGAAGCGGCTGTTGCGGCCGAAGCCGGTGTCGACGAGGTACACCTTGTCGCCGATGGTGACCTTCAGGGCGAGGTGGCCGAGGAACGGGCCGAGGCCCTCCGGCCGGTGCACGCGGCCCGGCAGGATGTCGACCTCGTAGCCCAGGGCCTCCAGCACGAAGCCGAGCGCCGGGTTGACCTCGTAGCAGCCGCCGCCGCGGTGGTCGATCGCCACCTTGTCGACGGAGCGCTGATCCATGTGGATCTCGCGGCCTTCGAGGTGGTAGTCGAGGTTCTCGAACGGCACGGACAGCACGGCGCGTTCGGCCAGGTGCCGCAGTCCGGCGAGGTCGGGCTGCGCGGGGCGGCTCGCGCCGATCCGGGTGAGGTAGGCGTCGACCCGGGCGTCGTCGATCGGGGTTGCGTCCAGCATGGAATCTCCTTGAAGGGTGTCGCCCCCCGGGGGAGCGGGGGAGGGCGGGGAGGGAGGGGTCCGCGGGAGGGGCTACCAGCGGACGAGCGACAGACCCAGGGCCATGCCGCCGCCGAAGCCCGCGAGCAGGACCAGGTCGCCGTCGGCCAGCCGGCCGGAGCGGGCCGCGCGGTCGAGGGTGATCGGGACCGAGGCGGCGCCGGTGTTGCCGTACCTCTCGTACGTCGTCCAGGTGCGTTCGGTGCCCACTCCGATTTCCTCGGAGAGGTTTTCCAGCATGTGTCCGTTGGCCTGGTGCGGAACGAAATGCGCGATGTCCGCGGTGGTGAGGCCGCGCTCCGAGAGGAATGCGTGGATGGCGGGCGGGACGTTCGCGGCGACGAAATCGCGGACGCCCCGGCCGTTCATGGTGAAGTACTGAAGTCCCTCGGCGAGGGTTTCGGCGGTGGTCGGAATGCGGCTGCCGCCGCCGGGGACCTCGATCAGGTGCCGGTCGGCCGCGAAACTGGCCAGCCGGTTCGCGAGGATGCCGCGTCCTTCCCCGGCCGCCGGGCCGAGGACGACCGCGCCGGCGCCGTCACCGAACAGGATCGTGGTGCGCCGGTCCTCGCGGTTGAGGATCCGGGAGTACACGTCGGCGCCGATGACCAGGGCGTAGCCCTCGCCGGTCGAGGCCGCGAGCATGCCCTGTGCCGTGGTCAGGGCGAACAGGAAGCCCGTGCAGACGCCGTTGACGTCGAAGGCGGCGGTGCCCTGGTCCGCGCCGAGCTCGCCGGCGACCACGGCCGCCGTCGGCGGCTGGGGCTGGTCGGGGGTGGACGTCGCCACCACGATGAGGGACAGCTGACGGGCGCGGATCCCGGCGCTCTCCAGTGCCGCCCGCCCCGCGATCACCGCGAGATCGGATGTTGCTTCATCGGGCTTCGCCCAACGCCGTTCGCGTATTCCCGTCTTGCCGAGTATCCATTCGTGATCGACTCCGGCCGGCGCTCCGACTTCTTCGTTGGAAACGACATGAGCCGGTACGTACGACCCCGTACCGAGCACGCCCACCGAAAAAGCATTGCGCGCACCGTGATTTCCCGTCGTGATCATTTCTACGACTCCTCAACACTGCGTGAAACTCATGGTTCCGTCCCGGGGAAATGCCGACAACGGCGTCCGTGGGACCTTGTCAGGTACGGGGTCGCGGGGCGGTCCGGGCGGGCCGGACCGCCCCGCGCCGCGTCAGGCGGCGAGCATCCGCGCCGTCAGCGAGGACAGGAGGTCCCCGGTGATGCGCGGTCCGTTCTGGGTCAGCACCGACTCGGCGTGGAACTGCATCGACGCGAAGTGCGGGCCGCGCAGCGCGTGCACCTCCCCGGTCTGCGGATCGCGGCTGATGTCCACGAGCCCGACACCGGGGACGACGGCCGAGTCGACCAGGGAGCGGGCGGCGAAGGTGTTGTAGAAGCCGACCCGTTCCGGTCTGCCGAAGAAGTCGATCTCCTTCTGCACGCCCTGGTTGGGCTCGCCGCGGCGGACCAGATCGAAGCCGAGCGCGGTGGACAGCACCTGGTGGCTGAGGCAGACGGCCAGGAAGGGCCGCCGCTCGTCCAGCAGGTTCCGTATCGCCGTGCGCAGGTGGTCGATCTTGGGGTGGGAGCCGTCCCGGGGGTCGCCCGGGCCGGGGCCCATCACCACCAGGTCGTGCCCGTCGAACGAGTACGCCTCGTCGTAGCGGCGGATCGTCACGTCCAGGCCGATGGAGTCCAGTTGGCGGGCGATCATCGCCGTGAACGTGTCCTCGGCGTCCACCACCAGCACCGTTCGGCCGGCCAGCTCGGGATCCACGGCCGCCCGGTCCTGGTCCTCCTTGAGCCAGTAGCCGGCGATCGTGCGGTTGCGGTCCTCCAGTGCGGCGCGGACGGTGGGATGGGT
The DNA here is from genome assembly GCF_001279655.1 of Streptomyces sp. WM6372. Lineage (NCBI taxonomy): Bacteria > Bacillati > Actinomycetota > Actinomycetes > Kitasatosporales > Streptomycetaceae > Streptomyces > Streptomyces sp. WM6372. The sequence continues at coordinate 41,373 of NZ_LGDB01000198.1, forward strand.
GGCGAACCGGGTCGGGCCGCCCCCCGATTCGAGGGCCGCGAGCAGCCCGGCGGCCTTGGCCGCGGTCTCGGCCACCTCCGACCACGGGTCGGAGTGGCGCACCAGGGTGGCGCCGACCCCGATGCGGACCTCGCCGCCGGCGCCGATGTCGGCCGTGCGGATCAGGATGGACGAGTCCAGCGCGTCCCCGCCCTGCTCGTCGCGGCCGATCAGCGCCAGTACGCCGCTGTAGTAACCGCGGCCCTGGGGCTCGTACTTGGCGATCACCTGGGCCGCGCTCTCCAGCGGGCTGCCGGTGACGGTCGGGGCGAACAGGGTCTCGCGCAGGATCTCCTCCGGGGGGCGCGTACTGCGGCCCTCGATGAAGTACTCGGTGTGGGCGAGGCGGGCCATCTCCTTGAGGTACGGCCCGTCGACGCGGGCACCGCCCTCGCAGATCCGGGCCATCATCTTCAGTTCCTCGTCCACCACCATGTAGAGCTCGTCGACCTCCTTGGTGTCGGCGAGGAAGTCCATGACCTCCGGCAGCGAGGGCCCGGCCGCCGGATAGCGGTAGGTGCCGCTGATCGGGTTCATGACGGCGGTGCCCTCGCGGAGGCTGACGTGCCGCTCGGGACTGGCGCCGACGAGCGTGCGCTCGCCGGTGTGCACGACGAAGGTCCAGTACGCGCCCGACTCCTTCTCCAGCAGCCGCCGGAAGAGGGTCAGCGCGTGGCCGGTGGAGTACGCGCGGATGCCGGTGGTCCAGGACCGCTTGAGGACGAAGTTGGCGCCCGCGCCCTCGCCGATCTCGTCCGCGATCACCCGGCGCACGGTGTCCGCGTACTCCTCGTCGGAGACGTCGAACGCTCCTCCTTCGAGTTCGATCGGCAGGTCGGGGATCCGGGAGAGCGCCTCGACGAGCGAGATCCGCTCCTGCCCGGTGACGGTCATCGCGACCAGCGGGGTGTCCTCGTCGGGGGCGGCGAAGCCCCGCTCGGAGATCTGCCGGTACGGGATCAGCGCGAGCACCTCGTGCCGGGAGCCGCCGGCGGCCGGAGCGGCCGGAGCGGCCGCGGCGTCCGCGGCACCTGACGCACGCAGCTGCGCCAGCGAGTCCACGGTGGCGCTCTCGCCGATGATCACGTCGAGGATCCCGGGGCCGGTGGCCTCGGGGCGGTAGAGGAGGGCGAAGGGGGGCGGGTTGGGGCCCAGGACGCGGGCCAGCAGCGGTGAGGTCATCCGGCGATCTCCTTGGCGGTGGTGACGACCGCGCACCGCTTGGACGCGTAGTCGATGGCCAGCCGGTGCTCCAGCTCGCTGAAGTCGCCGATCGCGTCCGCGACCAGGAAGGTCTGGATGTCGTGGCTGAAGGACTCGATGGCCGTGGTCAGCACGCCGACGTGCGCGTAGACACCGCAGATGACGAGCTGGTCCCGGCCGGCGGCGCGCATGCGCTCCAGCAGGTCGGTGTTGAAGAAGGCGCTGTAGCGCCACTTGGTGCAGACCCAGTCCTCGGGGGCGGGGGCGAGCGCGGGGACGACCTCGCGGTCCTCGGGCGTCGTACGCATACCGGGACCCCAGATGTCCGCGAGCAGCCCGCGCTGCTCGGGGGTCATGCCGCCCGGCTGGGCGGTGTAGGCGACGGGCGCGCCGTGGGCCTTGAAGTGCTCACGCAGCAGTACGGCGTTGTCGGTCAGCTCGGCGCGCAGTCCTTCGGGGAAGGGTGCGAGGAAGTAGCGCTGCATGTCGTGGACGAGCAGCACGGCTCGTTCCGGGTCGAACGACCACTGCGGTACGGACGGGGGGATGTCTCCCGCGGTCGGGAGGGGATAGGGCTCGATGGTCGGTATGCCGGCCATGAATGTCCTCTCGGATGTCTGTTCCTCAAAAGGGCTGCGCTGGGGCGGAAGGGGGGACGGGTGGGCGTGCCGGGCGGGTCGGGCTCAGGCGCCGAGCGTGGCTCCGCCGTCCACGGTGAGGACGTGCAGGGTGATGTGTGCCGCGCGGTCGGAGAGCAGGAACAGCACGGATTCGGCAATGTCGTTGGTCCGGGCGAGCTTGCCCAGCGGGATGCCGACCTTGAAGGAATCGGGGCTGCCCGCGATGGTCCTCGCGGGGCCCTGCTCGTCCTCCCACATGGAGGCGAGCATCGCCGTGTCGGTGGATCCGGGGGCGACGACGTTGCAGCGGATGTTGTGCTTGGCCACTTCCAGGCCGAGCGTCTTGGTCAGCATGGTCGCGGCGGCCTTGGACGCGCCGTAGGCCCCCATGGCGGTACGCGGGGTGCCCGACGCGTTCGAGGCGACGGTGACGATGGCCCCGCGGTTGCGGGGGATCATCCGGTTGACGGCGGCGCGGGACAGCCGGAAGACGCCGCTGACGTTGACCTCGAAGGTCTGCAGCCAGTCCTCGTCGCTGAAGTCCCGTACCTCGCCCAGGCGCAGGATCCCCGCCGTGTTGACGAGGAAGTCCAGCGGGCCGAGTTCGGACTCGACCGTGTCCACCACGGCCTCGACCTGCTCGGTGACGGTGACGTCGGCCGGGTGGGCGTGGACGTCCAGTCCGTCGGCGGCCAGCTTCTCCACCGACTCCCGCAGCCGGTCGGCGTCCCGGTCCACGGCGGCCACCGTCGCGCCCTCCTCGGCGAGCAGGCGGGCTACGGCAAGGCCGATACCTCCCGCGGCTCCTGTGACGAGGGCGACCTTGTTCTCCATGTCCAATCTCCCTGCTGGTTCAGGCTCGCCACTGCGTCACCACGGCGTAGGCCTGGTTCGGATTGAGGCGGGGGTCGCACAGGCTCGTGTACTTCTCTCCGACCGTGTCCAGCCGGTCCTCACCGGTCGCGCACTCGGTGACGTCGTCCGGGGTGGTCTCCAGGTGGAGCCCGCCCGCGATCCCGCCGCCCTGGGCCACGGCCGTCTGGAAGCCCTGGATCTCCTTGACGACGGTGGTGACGAGACGGGTCTTGTGACCGCCGGGGGCGGAGAAGGTGTTGCCGTGCATGGGGTCGGTCAGCCAGATCACGGGGTGTCCGGCCTGCCGGACCGCGTCCACGAGCGCCGGCAGGCGCTCGGCGACCAGGTCGGCGCCCATGCGGGCGATCAGGGTGAGGCGGCCGGGCTCGCGCCAGGGGTCGAGGCGCCGGCAGAGCTCGATGAGCTCCTCCGGCTCCATCGACGGGCCCACCTTGCAGGCGACCGGGTTGACGACCCCGGCCAGCATGTCCACGTGGGGGCCGTCGATCTGGCGGGTGCGCTCGCCGATCCACGGGAAGTGGGTCGAGGTCAGCATCGGGCTGCCCTCCTCGTCCCAGCGCATCATGGGCAGTTCGTAGTCGAGGAGCAGCGCCTCGTGGCTGGTCCACACCGGCGGGCAGATGCCGGAGCGGCGGGCCGGGTCGGTCCAGCCGAGGTGGGCCATGGCCTGCGCGGCGGCGCGGTAGCCGGAGAGCAGGCGGAAGGGGTCGGGCAGGCGGTCGGCCAGGCCGGCGTCGGGGCCGTTGACCATGTGGCCGCGGTAGACGGGCAGTTCGACCCCGTCCACGACCTCGGTCGGGCGCGAGCGCGGCTTGGCGAACTGGCCGGCGAGCCGCCCGATCCGGACCACCGGCTTGTGCGTGATCATCTTCAGGGTGCCGGCGAGCATGTCCAGGAGGGCGGACTTGCGCGCGATGTAGCCCGCGTCGCACTCCGCCGGGTCCTCGGCGCAGTCGCCCGCCTGGACGATGAAGGCCTCGCCGGCGGCCACCCGTGCGAGGTGGGAGCGCAGGCGGCGGACGTCTCCGGCATTGACCAGAGCGGGACGCTGGGAAAGGTCGTCCTTTACTTTGGCCAGGTCGGGGAAATCGGCCCAGTCGGGCTGTTGGAGGGCCGACGCTTTTCTGACGGTGAGTGAAGCTGTAACCACAGGAAACTCCCAGGAAATGGGCCCAAGTCTGGCGTATGGGCAGAACTGAGGGGTGGCGGATTATCGATGCTGCTGGGTAATTGGGGCGGCACCCACCGGGCGATGGTCACTCCGTCAGGTGGGGCGGCCGCACCTGACAAAGCCGCCGGTGATCGGTTAACTCACACCTGACTGAAAAGCGGCACGGGGTTTCCTGTGGCGGCCGCTGCGAACAGAATCCGAACCATGCATGCCGCCTATATCGAACAGCTGGGTCCCGCGGAGCTCATCCGCTTCGGTGAGCTGCCCGCTCCGCAGCCGGGGCCGTCCGACGTGCTCGTCGAGGTCGACGTCGTGTCCGTCAACCACGTCGACACCTTCGTCCGCTCGGGTGCCTGGCGCACCCCGCTCGCCTTCCCCTTCGTGATCGGCAGGGACCTGGTCGGTACGGTGCTGGCCGCCGGCCCCGAGGTCGCCCACCGCTTCGCGCCGGGGGACCGGGTCTGGTGCAACAGCCTCGGGCACGACGGCCGCCAGGGCGCGGCCGCCGAGCAGGCCGTCGTCCCGGCCGACCGGCTCTACCCGCTGCCCGAGGGGGTGGACCCGGTCGACGCGGTGGCCCTCGCGCACCCCGCCGTCACGGCCTACCTGGCCCTCTTCGACCAGGGGCAGATCAGCGCCGGCGACACCGTGCTGGTGCTGGGGGCCGCGGGCAACGTGGGCAGTGCGCTGGTCACGATGGCCGCCCAGGCCGGAGCCCGGGTCATCGCCACGTCCTCGCCGCGCGACTTCGACTACGTACGGGAGCTCGGCGCGGCCGAGGTCATCGACTACAACGACCCCGACGTGCCGGGCCGGATCCGGGAACTCAGCCCGGACGGGGTGGACATCCACGTCGACACCTCGGCCCGCAACGACCTGGACACCGCGGTGGACCTGCTCGCCAGCCGCGGCCGGATCGTGCTGCTCTCGGGGATGCGGACCCGTCCCGTGCTGCCGGTGGGACCGCTCTACCTCAAGGACTGTTCGGTCCGCGGGTTCGCCATCTCGCACGCCACCGCGGGCCGGCTGGCCGCCGCCGCGGCCCACGTCAACAAGCTGACGGCGGCCGGGCTGCTGCGGCCGCGCGGCACCGAGGTGCTGCCGCTGTCGGAGGCGGCGCAGGCACACCGCCTGCTGGACGAGGGCAAGGTGACGGGAAAGCTGGTGCTGCGCGCCCGTTCCTGACGTAAAAAGCTACGGGAAAAGCTGCGGAAATAAGCTTTCGGCGGCGCCGTGGAACCATTATCCCGGCGCCGCTCCCGCATGTCTTGAATTTCCTTGTGCAATACACGGGTAAAAGACCTGATGGACCCGCGATAAGAGCCTTGAGCGGTGAATGCGCGAGCAGCAGTATTTCGGCCATGACGAACTCCATCATCGACTCGACCCCGCTTTTCGAGGTCCGCGCGGACATTCCCGTCGCGGCCACCGCGCAGGAGATCTACGACGTCGTCAGCGACCTGACCCGGAGCGCCGAGTGGAGCCCGGAATGCCAGGGCGGCGAGTGGATTTCCGGTGAACCCTCCAGCGTCGGCGCGATTTTCCGCGGCGAGAACCTGCGCGCCGAGGACGTCGTCGGCTGGGCCCCGCTGGTCCGCGGCACCTGGTACACCGAGGCCCGCATCACGGCGGCCGAGCCCGGCCGCACCTTCCGCTGGGTGATGCTGACCCACGCCCAGGAGGACCAGGAGTCCATCTGGGGCTTCGACATCGAGCCGGCGCAGCAGGGCTCGGTCCTCGTCCACCACTTCCGCATGGGCAAGGCGACGGCCGGCATCCACAAGATCGTCGCCGACCTCGACGAGGTCCAGCGCAAGCAGTTCATCACCGACTGGACCGAGAAGCTCGAAGGGGACCTCGACGCCACCCTCGCCCGCATCCGCGACGTCGTCGAAGGCCGCTGAGCCTGCGTTGTCGCACCCGGACGCCGGCACCGGCCTCCCACCCGGTGCCGGCCCACTCCCCGTACGCCATCGAAGACACTCTTGAGAGAACGAGGCCATGCTTCTCCAGCGCATAGGAAACAAGGGCATCCGGCTGGGTACGCTCTTCGACCGAGCGGCCGCCCGCACCCCCGCGGGCCTCGTGGTCATGGACCACGACCTGGACATCGCCCCGCAGCTCGGGCGCCGCCCCACCTTCACCGAACTCGCGGACCTGATCGACGACTTCGCCTCCCGCCTGTGGTCGGTCGGCGTACGGCCCAACCACCACGTCGTCGTGCACAAGTCCGACGGCTTCGACATCTCCCTGCTGGCCTGCGCGATCGCCCGCATCGGCGCGATCCCGGCCCTGCTGTCCCCGAAGCTGGACGGCGAGACGGTCGCGACGCTGGTCCGCCGCATCGACCACCCCTTCCTGATCACCGACCAGGAAAAGCTCGACCACAACCTGCCGGCCGAGATCTTCGACATCACGGCCGAGGTGCTGCTGACCACGGGTTCCTTCGGCAAGGCCATCGAACTGGCCTCGCTCGCGGGTGCCACGCGCGTCCCGGCCATCCCGATGCCGCCGGACCACCCCACCCTGATCACGCACACCTCGGGCACCACCGGAACCCCGAAGCTCGCCGTCCACACCGGCCACACCTTCGAGGCCCGCTACCGCCCGCAGGCCACGGTCTTCTCGGCCGTCGCCAAGCGCGAACCCGTCGCCGTGCACGTCTCGTTCGTCCACTCGCGGATGTTCACGGCGATGCCGATCTCGATCCTCCAGGGCCACACCCTGATCGTCCTCAAGGAGGACGACCCGGAGACCGTCGGCGACATCTTCTCCCAGGTCCCGCCCGGGTTCATCGAGGCCCACCCCAACACCTTCCTGCGCTGGGAGGAGCTGGCCGAGGACCCCCGCGGGCCCCTCGCCAACGTCAAGTACTTCAGCTCCACCTTCGACGCGATCCACCCGCGCACGGTCAGCATCCTGCTCAAGGCGAGCAAGCGGAAGAACGCGCTCTTCGCCCAGGCCTACGGCCAGAGCGAGGTCGGCCCCATCGCGGCCCGCACCTACACCCGCAAGGGCGGCGCGGACTTCGACGGCCGTTGCGTCGGATCCCCGTTCCCCGGCATGACCGGCGTCCGCGTCGTCAGCCGCGACGGCAACCCCGTCACCAAGACGAACCCCGGCTTCATCGAGATCAAGTCCGACGGCCGCATCATCACCTACCTCTCCGAGCACGAGCGCTGGGAGAAGCAGGTCCACGACGGCTGGTGGCGCATGGGCGACCTGGGCTACCGCACCAAGTGGGGCTGCCTGCACCTGCTCGACCGCGAGGTCGACGAGATCCCGGGCATCGGCTCGACCCTGGAGATCGAGGACAAGCTCTTCACCCGGCTGCACGAGCTCATCGAGGTCATCATCATCCCCGGCGCCGACGGCGTCCCGGTCCCCGTCGTCTGCACCCGCGACGACAAGCCGCTCGACCTGATCGCGTGGAAGTCCGCGGTCATCGGCCTGCCGAAGCTCGCCGCCCCGGTCCAGTGGCGCCTCGAGGACGTCCCGCAGACCGCCACCACCAAGATCAAGCGCCTCGAACTCGCGCGACTGGTCGCGGGCGGGACGGACGGCGAGACCGGAACCGACACCGAGGCCGCAACCGCAACCGGAACCGAGGTCAAAGCCGACGCCGCCTGAGCGCCCCGGTGAAGCCCGCCGCGCCACCGCGCCCGGCCCGCCACCGCACAGGCCCGGCTCCCACCCTGCATACCCACAGCATCGGAGATATCGCATGAGCAGCTCGTCCGTAGAGATAGCCGTCGTCGGCGCAGGCCCCCGCGGCCTGTCCGTCGTCGAGCGCCTGGTCGCCAACGAGCGGGAGAACCCCGTCCACGACTCGGTCGCCATCCACGTCGTGGACCCGGCCGCGCCCGGCGCCGGCCAGGTCTGGCGCTCCGGCCAGTCCCGCCACCTGCTGATGAACACCGTCGCCTGCCAGATCACCGTCTACACCGACGACAGCTGCAAGATCGACGGCCCGATCGAGCCCGGTCCGACCCTGTTCGAGTGGGCCAAGTCCCTCTCCGTGCTGGGCCAGTTCGGCGACTACGACGAGGGCACCCTCGCCGAGGCCGCGGCCATGGGCCCGGACACGTACCCGACCCGCGCCTTCTACGGGAACTACCTCAGCGAGTGCTTCCAGCGCGTCATCGTCGGCGCCCCCAAGCACGTCACCGTCCACGTCCACCGCTCGCGCGCCGTGGCCATCGCCGACACCCTCGGCATCTCCGGCGGCCCGCAGGGCGTCCGGCTCCAGGACGGCACCCGCCTCAACGACCTCGACGCCATCATCCTGGCCCAGGGCCACGTCCCGGCCCGGCTGACCCCGCGCGAGGCGCGCACCGCGTCCCTGGCGCGCATCCACTACCTGACCTACCTGACGCCGGGCAACCCCGCCGACAAGGACCTCGCGGCGATCAAGCCCGGCCAGACGGTGCTCGTCCGCGGCCTGGGCCTGAACTTCTTCGACTACATGGCCCTGTTCAGCCACGGCCGCGGCGGCTCCTTCGTCCGCGACGAGGACGGCAAGCTCACCTACCAGCCGTCCGGGCAGGAACCCCGGCTCTACGCCTTCTCCCGGCGCGGCATCCCGTACCACGCCCGCGGCGACAACGAGAAGGGCGCGTACGGCCGCTACTTCCCCAAGCTGCTGACCCCGGACTACGTGCGCGCCCTGCGCGAGCGGGCCGCCTCCGGCGGCCGGGTCACCTTCAAGGAAGACCTGTGGCCCTTCATCTCCCTGGAGGTCGAGAGCGTCTACTACGGCGCCCTGCTCGCCGCGAACGGCCAGCCGGAGGAGCGCGAGGCGTTCACCGAGCGCTACCTGGAGACCGAGGACAACGAGGCCCGCGGCTGGCTGCTCGCCGAGTACGGCATCCCCGAGGAGCAGCACTGGAGCTGGGAGAAGCTCTCCGTCCCCTACGGCGACAGGCAGTTCGCCGACCGTGACGACTTCCAGAGCTGGCTGGTGGGGTACCTCGCGGCCGACGTCGCCGCCGCCCGCCAGGGCAACATCAGCGGCCCGGTCAAGTCGGCCCTTGACGTCCTGCGCGACCTGCGCAACGAGGTCCGGCTCGCCGTCGACCACGGCGGCCTCGACGGGGACTCGCACCGCGACGACCTGGAGGGCTGGTACACCCCGCTCAACGGCTTCCTCTCCATCGGCCCGCCGGCCACCCGCATCGAGGAGATGATCGCCCTCATCGAGGCCGGCATCCTGACGATCACCGGCCCCGGCACCCAGGTCCGCATCGACACCGACGCCCAGACGTACGTGGCCGCGTCCACGTCGGTGCCCGGCCCGCAGATCAAGGCGCAGGTGCTCATCGAGTCCCGGCTGCCCGAGCCCGACCTGCGGCGCACCTCCGACCCGCTGCTCCAGCACCTGCTGGACACCGACCAGGCCAAGCCGTACGTCATCTCGGGCGAGCAGGGCGGCTACCAGACCGGCGGCCTCGCGGTCACCGAGCGCCCGTACCGGCTCATCGACGCGCGCGGCACCGCCCACGCGCGCCGCTTCGCCTACGGGGTGCCGACCGAGTCCGTGCACTGGGTCACGGCCGCCGGCATCCGGCCCGGCGTGGACTCGGTGACGCTCGGCGACTCCGACGCCATCGCCCGCGCCGTCCTGGCCCTGCCGCCGCTCGCGAGCCTGCCGGCCGGGATCCGCGCGGTGACCAACGTGTCGGCCGACGACACCCTGCCCGGCGTGATCGTATGACCGACGAGGGTCTTCTCGTGGACGCCGGCCTGCTCTCTCCGGTGCGGGCCGGCACCGCGGTCGAGGCGGCCGTCGGCGACCGGGCATGGCTGCAGGCCATGCTCGACGCCGAGGCCGCCCTGGCCCGGGCCCAGGCGAGCCTCGGCACCCTCCCGGGGGAAGCCGCGGCCGTCATCACCGAAGCCGCCCGGGCCGAGCGGTTCGACCTGAGGGCCCTCGCGCTCGCCTCGCGGGAGACCGCGAACCCGGTGGTGGGCCTGGTCCAGGCCCTCACCGCGGTGGTCCGCGGCATCGATCCGAAAGCCGCGGACTTCGTCCACCGGGGCTCCACCAGCCAGGACATCTTCGACACCGGCGCCATGCTGGTGGCGGCCAGGGCCCTGCGCCTGGTCCGGGCGGACCTCGCCCGGACCGCGCAGGCCCTGGCGGGCCTCGCCCGCACCCACCGCGACACCCTGATGCCGGGCCGCACCCTGGCCCTGCACGCCGTCCCCACCACCTTCGGGCTCAAGGCCGCGGGCTGGCGCGCCCTGGTCCTCGACGCCGACGCCCGCCTGGCCCGCGTCCTGGACGAGGGCCTGCCGGTCTCGCTCGGCGGGGCCGCGGGCACCCTCGCCGGCTACCTCGAGTACGCCGACATCGACCGCCCCGACGTGGCGGCCGACACCGCCCACCCCTACCTCGACCGGCTCGTCGACGCCTTCGCCGCCGAGACCGGACTCGCCCGCCCGGTGCTGCCCTGGCACGCCCTGCGCACCCCCCTCGCCGATCTCGCCGCCGCGCTGGCCTTCACCGCCGGCGCCCTCGGCAAGATCGCGGTCGACGTGCAGGCGCTGACCCGGACCGAGGTGGGCGAGGTCGCCGAACCCACCGCGGCCGGCCGCGGCAGCTCCTCGGCCATGCCGCACAAGCGCAACCCGGTGCTCGCCACGCTGATCCGGTCGGCGGCCCTCCAAGTTCCGGTGATCGCCGCCGGACTGACCCAGTGCCTGGTCACCGAGGACGAGCGCGCCGCCGGCGTCTGGCACGCCGAGTGGCAGCTGCTGCGCGAGTGCCTGCGGCTGGCCGGCGGCGCCGCCCACACCGCGGTGGAACTCGCCGAGGGGCTGGAGGTCCGGTCCGGCCGGATGCGCGAGAACCTCGACCTCACCGGCGGCCAGGTGGTCTCCGAGCGGATCGCCGCCCGCCTCGCCCCGCGCCTGGGCAAGGCCGCCGCGAAGCAGCTGCTGACCGAGGCCTCGGCCACCGCCGCCGCCGGCGGGCAGCCCCTGGGCACCGTGCTCACCGGGATGTCCGCGTCCGGGCACGGACTCGACGCGCAGTACATCGCGCAGCTCTGCGACCCGGCCGGGTACAGCGGCGCCGCCGGCGCCCTCGTCGACCGCGCGCTGGCCGGCGTACCCCAGTCGCCACCCCGCGGACCAACCGTCTGACAGACAAGGGAGAAACCAGGTCATGAGTGCCGAGAGAGCAGCCACGCGATCAGCCAAGGGGCGCTGGATCGAGGACTGGGACGCCGAGGACGAGCAGTACTGGGAGCGGGGCGGCAAGCGCATCGCCCTGCGCAACCTCTACCTGTCCGTCGTCTCCGAGCACATCGGCTTCTCCATCTGGAGCATGTGGTCGGTCCTGGTGCTGTTCATGACGCCCAGGATCGGCCTCGGCTTCGCGCCCGACGAGAAGTTCCTCCTCGTCGTCACCCCCACGCTCGTCGGCGCCCTCCTGCGCCCCTCGTACAGCTACGCCGTCACCCGGTTCGGCGGCCGCAACTGGACCGTCTTCGCCTCGGCGATCCTGCTGGTGCCGGCCACGCTCACCGTGTTCTTCATCCAGCGCCCCGGCACTCCGCTCTGGGTGTTCCTGCTGATCAGCGCACTCGGCGGGGTCGGCGGCGGCAATTTCGCCTCCTCGATGACCAACATCACCGGCTTCTTCCCGCGCCGCCACCAGGGCTGGGCCCTCGGCCTCAACGCGGGCGGCGGCAACCTCGGCGTCGCCGCCGTCCAGCTGCTGGGCCTGCTCGTCATCTCCACCGCGGGTGACACCCACCCGGCGTACATCGCCGCCTGCTACCTGCCGCTCATCGTGCTCGTCTCCCTCGTCTGCGCGTTGAAGATGGACAACATCGCGACCGTACGGACCGACCCGGGCGCCCAGCGCGAGGCCCTCGCCCAGCGCGACACCTGGCTCATCTCCCTCCTCTACATCGGCACCTTCGGCTCGTTCATCGGCTACGGGTTCGCCTTCGGGCTGGTCCTGCAGACCCAGTTCGGCTCCACTCCGCTCCAGGCGGCCTCGTACACCTTCCTCGGCCCGCTGCTCGGCTCCTTCTCCCGCCCCCTCGGCGGCTGGCTCGCCGACCGGTTCGGCGGCGCCCGCATCACCCTCATCACCTTCGCCGGCATGGGAGCCGGCACCGGGGTGCTGCTCCTCGCCTCGGCGCGCGACTCCCTGACGATCTTCATCGCCGGATTCACCGCCCTCTTCGTCCTCAGCGGCATCGGCAACGGCTCCACCTACAAGCTGATCCCCGCGGCCTTCACCCGCCAGGCCGAGGCCCGCATCGTGGAAGGCCAGGACGCCACCCGCGCCTTCGCCGCCGCCCGCCGCCTGTCGGGCGCCGCCATCGGCATCTCGGGCGCGATCGGCGCGCTCGGCGGAGTCGCCATCAACCTCGCCTTCCGCGGCGCCTACAGCGGCGGCGCGAGCAACGGCACCCCCGCCTTCCTGTCCTTCCTCGGCTACTACGCCCTCTGCGCCGCCGTCGTCTGGACGGTGTACGTACGCCGCGAGCGGGCCGGCGCCCCGGCCCCGCAGCAGCAGCCGCAGCAGCAGACGGCGGCGGCCGCCGCCACCCGCCCGGAGAACGTCCGTGTCTGACCGTCCCGGGCCCGCCGACGCCGACGAGTCCGGGACGGTACGGACCCACTGCCCGTACTGCGCCCTGCAATGCGGCACCCTGCTGAGCCGCGCCGACCCGGCGGGCGGAGCAGAGGTCCGGCCCGACCCGGAGTTCCCCGTCAACAGCGGCGGCCTGTGCCAGAAGGGCTGGACCGCCCCCGCCCTGCTCACCACCCCCGACCGGATCCGGACCCCCATGGTCCGGGACGCCGGCGGGACCCTGCGCCCCACCGACTGGGAGACCGCCCTCGACACGGTGGCCGCCGGCCTCGGCCGGATCCGCGCCGAGCACGGCCCCGACGCCGTCGGCGTGTTCGGCGGCGGCGGCCTCACCAACGAAAAGGCCTACCTCCTCGGCAAGTTCGCCCGCCTCGCCCTCGGCACCAGCCAGATCGACTACAACGGCCGCTTCTGCATGTCCTCGGCGGCCGCCGCCGGGAACGCCGCCTTCGGCCTGGACCGCGGACTGCCCTTCCCCGTCACCGACTTGGCGGCCGCCGACACGATCCTGCTCGCCGGGGCCAACCCCGCCGAGACGATGCCCCCGCTGATGCGCCACCTCAGCGCCGCCCGGCTGATCGTCATCGACCCCCGCCGCACCCCCACCGCCGCCCGCGCGGCCCTGCACCTCCAGCCGCGCCCCGGCACCGACCTGGCCCTCGCCCTCGGCCTGATGCACATCCTCGTCGTCGACGGCCACGCCGACCGGGCCTACGTGGAGCGCCGCACCACCGGCTTCGAGGCCGCGTGGAAGCGCGCCGCCTCGTGGTGGCCCGAGCGCGTGGAGAAGGTCACCGGCGTACCCGTCAGCGACCAGCGCGAGGCCGTGCGGATGCTCGCCGCCGCCGACCGCGCGTACGTCCTCACCGGACGCGGCGCCGAACAGCACAGCAAGGGCACCGACACCGTCGCCGCCTTCATCAACATCGCGCTCGCGCTCGGCCTGCCCGGCCGCGAGGGCGGCGGATACGGCTGCCTCACCGGCCAGGGCAACGGCCAGGGCGGCCGCGAGCACGGCCAGAAGGCCGACCAGCTGCCCGGCTACCGGATGATCACCGACCCGGCGGCCCGCGCGCACGTGGCGCAGGTCTGGGGCGTCGACCCCGGACTCATCCCGGGCCCGGGCCGCAGCGCCTACGAACTCCTCAGCGCCCTCGGCACCGACACCGGCCCGCGCGCCCTGCTCGTCTTCGGCGCCAACCCGGTGGTCTCCGCCCCGCGCGCCGACCGCGTCGCCGAGCGCCTGGCCTCCCTGGACCTGCTCGTCGTCGCCGACTTCGTACCCTCCGAGACCGCGCGCATGGCCGACGTGGTGCTGCCCGTCACCCAGTGGGCCGAGGAGGAGGGCACCCTGACCAACCTCGAAGGCCGCGTCCTGCGCCGGCGCCGACTGCTCGACCCGCCGCCCGGGGCCCGCTCCGACCTCGCCGTCCTGCGCGCCCTCGCCACCCGGCTGGGCGACCTCCCCGAGCGCTACCCGGACGAACCCAGGGCCGTCTTCGAGGAGTTGGGCCGCGCTTCCCGGGGCGGTCCCGCCGACTACTCGGGGATCAGCTACGAACGCCTCGACGCGGGCGAGACCCTGCACTGGCCCTGCCCCGGGACCCCCGACGGCGAGCCCTCCCACCCCGGCACCCCCCGGCTCTTCCTCGACCGGTTCGCCCACCCCGACGGCCGGGCCCGCTTCGCCGAGGTGGAACACCGCCCGCCCGCCGAGGAAACCCACGCCGAGCACCCGCTGTACGCCACCACCGGCCGGGTCCTGGCCCAGTACCAGTCCGGTGCGCAGACCCGCCGGGTGCCCCAGCTGACCGCCGCCGCCCCCGAGGTGCACGTCGAGGTGCATCCCGACACGGCCGCCCGGGCCGGCCTGACCGAAGGCGGCCACGCCCGGGTCAGCTCCGCGCGCGGCACCACGCTCGCCCGGGTGCGCCTGGACCCCACCCTGCGCGCCGACACCGTCTTCCTGCCGTTCCACTTCCCGGGCGCCGGCCGGGCCAACCTGCTCACCAACGACGCCCTCGACCCGCGCAGCCGCATGCCCGAGTTCAAGGTGTGCGCGGTCCGGATCGAACCGGCGGACCTCGAATTCCCCGAGACGGACGCCGAGAGGGGCTTCGAGGACGACGGAATCCAGGACGACGGCACCGCCACCGACGGCATCGGCACCGGCGTCGTGCTCGCCACCGCCACGGCCCCCGGCCACGGCCCCGCACTCCTCCAGGACGCCCGCCCATGACCACGCACTCCACCGCGCCGCTCCTCGTCATCGGCAACGGCCCGGCCGCCCACCAGATCCTCGACCGGCTGCGCCACTTCGGCTGCGAGGACCCCGTCACCGTCCTCGGCGCCGAGGACACCCCGGCCTACCACCGGGCCCTGCTCACCTCCGCCCTCGACGGCAGCCTGCCGGTCGAGGCGATGGAGCTGCCCCCGCCGCCCGGCGACACCACGATCCGCACCGGCGTCTGCGCCGTCCGCATCGACCGGGTCCGCCGCCGCGTGCACACCGCGGACGGGGACGTCTTCCCGTACGCCCGGCTGATCCTGGCCACCGGAGCCACCCCGCGCGTTCCCGGCCTGCCCGGCCTGCGCACCCCCGACGGGAGCCCGGCCGCCGGGGTCGCCGTCCTGCGCACCCTCGCCGACTGCGCGCGGCTCACCGCCCCGGCCGTGGTGGCCGCCCGGGCCCCCGTGACCATCCTGGGAGCCGGATCCCTGGGCGTGGAAGCCGCGTTCGCGCTGGCCCTCAAGGACCGCCCGGTCACCCTCGTCCACCCCGGCCCCTGGCCGATGGACCACCTCCTGGACGCGGCCGCGGGCGCCCTCGTACGCGACCGGCTCAGCGCCGCCGGCGTCGAGCTCGTCGCGGGCAGCCCCGCCACCGCCTACACCCCCGCCACCGACCGCGCCCCCGCCGCCCTCACCCTCGCCGACGGCGCCACCCTGCCCGCCGACACCCTGCTGCTGTGCACGGGCGTCCTGCCCGAGACCGGCCTGGCCCGCACCGCCGGCCTGGCCGTCCGCACCGGCATCCTCGTCGACGACTGCATGCGCACCGACGACCCGCTGATCCACGCCATCGGCGACTGCGCCGAACACCGCGGCAACCGCGGCGGATCCCTGGCCTCCGGCTGGGCCCAGGCCGAGGCCCTGGCCCGCCACCTCGCCTCCGGCGCCCGCGGCGTGGCCCCGGCCCGCCGCGTCCTGCGGCCCCGTATCGCAGGCCCCGGCCTCGTGGTCCTCGGCCTCCCCGGCAGCGCCCCCTGCGACGAGACGATCACCCTCAACGACCCGGCGAACGGCCGCTACGCGCGCCTGGAGCTGACTGGCGAACGCATCACCGCCGGGGTCCTCCTCGGGTTCGACCGGGCCATCGCCACCACGACCGAGCTGTACGTCCACGACGCGCCCGTCCCGCGCGACCGGCTCAGCCTGCTCCTGGGCCGCGCACCCCGCCTGGCCAAGGCCGGCTCCGCCGAGATCACGCCCGAAACCGTCGTCTGCCTGTGCAACAACGTCACCCATCAGGACCTCACCCGGGCCTGGCACGCCGGAGCGCACGGGCTCGCCGAGCTCGCCGACGCCACCCGCGCGACCACCGGCTGCGGTGGCTGCGCCCGCCAGGTGGAGTCACTCTGCACCGCCCTGGCCTCCAGCAGCGCTGCCGCGACCGGCAGTTGACCCCGCGCGGAGGCCCTCACCCCGCAAAGGACACCACGTATGACCACCCGAACCCTCGTCGTCATCGGACACGGCATGACCGGCCACCGCCTCGTCGAGGAGCTCCGCTCCCGCGACCGGCACGGGACCTGGCGGGTGGTGGTCCTCGGAGAGGAGAGACACCCCGCCTACGACCGGGTCAGGCTCTCGTCCGCACTCGACGACAAGACCCCGGCCGAGCTGAGCCTGGTGAAGCCGGCCCTGTTCGACGACGCCCTGGTGGAGTTCCACACCTCCACCAGGGCCGTCGGCATTGACCGCGAACGGCGCACCGTCGCCCTTGAGGGCGGCGGCCGCGTCCCGTACGACGCACTCGTCCTGGCCACCGGATCGGTGCCCTTCGTCCCGCCCGTCCCCGGCCGCGAACTGCCCGGCGCCTGCGTCTACCGCACCCTCGCCGACCTCGACGCCATCCGTGAGGCCGCCGCCCGCACCACCACCGGCGTGGTGATCGGCGGCGGCCTCCTCGGCCTGGAGGCCGCCAACGGCCTGCGCCTGCTGGGGCTCGCCCCGCACGTCGTGGAGATGGCGCCGCGGCTGATGCCCGTCCAGGTCGACGAGGGCGGCGGCCGCGTCCTGGACCGGCTCGTCACCGGGCTCGGCGTCACCACCCACCTGGGGGCGGCGACCAGCCGCATCGAGGCGGGCGCCGACGGTCGGGTGGCCCGCCTGGTCTTCGCGGACGGCACGTCGATCGAGACGGGCCTCGTCGTCTTCTCCGCCGGGGTACGGCCGCAGGACTCGCTGGCCGGCCCCGCGGACCTGCCGCGCGGCGAGCGCGGCGGCTTCCTCGTCGACGACCACTGCCGCACCCCGGATCCGTACGTCTGGGCCGTCGGCGAGTGCGCGGCCGTCGAGGGCCGCTGCTACGGCCTGGTGGCCCCGGGCTACCGGATGGCGGAGGCCGTCGCCTCCCAGCTGCTCGGCGAGGGCCCGGCCCGCTTCCCGGGCGCGGACATGTCCACCAAGCTCAAGCTGATGGGCGTGGACGTGGCCTCCTTCGGCGACGCCCACGCGCAGACCCCGGGCGCGCTGGAATTCGTACGGGAATCCGCGGGCGGGGAGGTGTACGCCAAGCTCGTCCTCGACTCGGCGGGCGACAGCCTGCTCGGCGGGATCCTCGCCGGCGACGCGGCGGCCTACCCGCGGCTGCGGTCCCTGCTGGGCCGTGAACTCCCCGACTCCGCCGAGGCCCTGCTGGCCTCCGTATAGCCCGCCCCGCCCCGGGCCGCTGGGGGTGTCCCGACTCCGGGACACCCCCAGCGGCCTTTCCGGGACCGGGCCGACCGCGGCGTACGACACGGCACCGCGGACCGCGGACCGGGTACGGCGCACGGCGCACGGCGCACGGCGAAAGCCCCCACCCGGTCGGGTAGGGGCCTTCGCCGTGCGGTGCGTCAGGCTGCCGGATCAGACACCGGCGGTCTGTGACTCGCGCTCGGCGACGGGCGCGGTCTGCGCCTTCTGCTCGGGCTTCTTCAGGCCCAGGGCGATCAGGCCGGTGATGACGATGCCGACCGCGGCGATGAAGACCGCCTTCTGGATGCCGTCGGTGGTGGCGCTGCGCAGCGCCTCACCCGTCTGGCCCTCCAGGCCGGAGTTGGCGATGGCGACCAGGACGGCGAGGCCGACGGCGCCACCGATCTGCTGGGTGGTCGAGGCGACACCGGAGGCGATGCCCTGCTCCTCGGGGGCGACGCCGATCGCGGCGGCACCGAACATCAGGGTGTAGCCGGCGCCCTGGCCGAGGCCCATGACGATCAGGCCGGGGACGAGGGCCCAGTACGAGGCGTCGGTGGCCATGGTGACGCCGACGATGGCGGTGCCGATGACACCGATGACCATGGCGCCGACCATGATGGCGCGGATGCCGTACTTGGTGGCGAGGCCACCGGCCGTCTGGGCGCCGATGGCGATGGCGACCATCGGGACGAGGAAGGCGACGCCGGTCTCCAGCGGGCTGTAGCCGTGGACGCCCTGGAAGTAGACGGTGAGGAAGTACAGCAGGGTGCCGAAGGTGGCCATGTAGAAGAAGGTCACGCCGACCGCGGTGGTGAGGTTGCGGTTCTTGAAGAGCGACAGCGGCAGCAGCGGGTCCGAGGACTTCTTCTCGATGACGAAGAAGGCGATGAGCAGGACCACGCCGATGGCGAGGGCGCCGAGGACCTCGGAGGAGGCCCAGCCGGACTCGGGACCCTGGACCAGGGCGAAGACGATCGCGGTGATGCCGACCGTGGAGGTCAGGGCGCCCATCAGGTCGAAGCTGCGGGCGGTGTTGCGGGCGGCGTCCGGCTTGATCAGCGGGAAGGCGAGCAGCGCGGCGATGCCGGCCAGCGGCACGTTGACGTAGAAGACCGACTCCCAGCCGAGGGACTGGGTGAGCACGCCGCCGAGCAGCGAGCCGACGATCATGCCGCTGCCACCGGCGGTGCCCCAGACGGCGAAGGCGCGGTTGCGCTCCTTGCCCTCGGCGAAGCTGGTGGAGACCAGGGTGAGGGTCGCCGGGAAGAGGAAGGCGCCGCCGATGCCCTGGATCGCGCGGGCGGCGATCAGCACCTCGGGGCTGCCGGCGAGACCGCCGAGCAGGGAGGAGCCGGCGTAGAGGGCGAGGCCCAGGACGAACATGCGGCGCGGGCCGAAGAGGTCGCAGGCGCGGCCGCCGAGCAGCAGGAACCCGCCGAAGGCGACGGCGTAGGCGCTGACGACCCACTGGAGGGTCTGGGCGGAGAAGCCGAGTCCGCTGCCGATGTCGGGCAGGGCCACGTAGACGATGTTGTAGTCGATGGAGATGATCAGCTGGGCGAAGGCGAGCAGCGCCAGGGTGAGGCCGAGGTGCTTGCGCCGGCCTTCCTGGTTCTGGGTCGTTGACATGGTGTACAGCTCCCGGGGTCGGGTCGGGGGTCGATGTGTGGTGCCTGGTGTGCGGTGCGGTGCAGTGCGGTGGAGTGCGGTGGAGTCCGTGCGCGTCGGCTCAGGAGGCCAGGTCGTGGGTCACCTGGTCGGCGAGCCGGCGGGCCAGTTCGAGGCGCTTGATCTTGGCGGTGGCCGTGCGCGGCAGCTCGCCGAGCTTCATCTGGATGGGGTCGGCCATCGTGGACTGGTCGGCTATGGCGCGCTTCCAGCGGCCGAGGTCCAGCGGGGCGTCGTCCTTGGTGCAGACGACTGGCACCGGCTCCTTCTCGGGACCGGGCACGATGATGAGTTCGGTCAGCTCGGGCAGCCGGTGCAGGACCGTGTCCTCGACCTCCAGGGTGGAGTGGATGGTCGGGATCTGGTCGACCTCGCGGTCCAGCAGGTGCAGGCAGCCCCACTTGGTGCGGTAGCCGATGTCGCCGCCGCGCCACCACTCGCCGTCGAGCTGCTTCTCGAAGCGCTCGGCCTCGCCGTAGTAGGTCAGGGCGCGGCCGGCGGTCTGGACGTCGATGTAGCCGGGGTTGTCGTGGGAGACGGGCTTGCCGTTGCGGGACACCAGGCGGTACTTGGTGATGCCCGGCGTGGAGTAGCCCTGGCAGCGGCCGTCGGCCTTCATGACGGTCTTGCGGGTGTACGGGCGGCCGACCAGCGGGCCGCACTCGCTCTGGCCGTACACCTGGAGGAAGACGGGGCTCTTGCGCTCCGAGGCCCGCAGGAACTTGTCCATCGTGCCCGGGTGGATGGCGTCGAAGGTCGAGTTGTAGAAGCGGACCGTCTTGAACGGCTTGCGCGGGTCGTCGAGGATCGACTCGCACTCCAGGAAGGAGTTCGGGTGCGTCTCGAAGACGCCCGGACGGTACTTGACCATCGCGTCCGCGACCTTCGCCGGCTCGGCGTCGTCCAGGAAGACCATCGGCTTGTTGTTCAGCATCATCGACGCGATGCCCGGGTACATCCGCGAGTGGACGTAGGAGACGTGCATCAGGATGGGCTCGCGCTGGCGCAGCAGGCTGACGGGGATGTTCTGCCACCGGTAGCGGGCACCGATCGAACGGGCCGAGTGCACGACCAGCTTGGGGATGCCGGTGGTGCCCGAGGTGTGGGTCATGATCGCGTGCGAGTCGGGGTGCAGCGTCACCGGCGTGCGCTCGGGGGCGCCGGCCAGGTCGGAGAGCGAGATCGCGCCCTCGACCGGCTCGGTGACCGAGATGACCCGCGCGGTGAGCTCGGCGAGCGGCGAGGCGGCCAGCGAGCCCGTCAGCTTCGCGGCGTCCGTCAGCAGCGTCGGGGAGGGCAGCCGCTGCAGCAGCGCGTTGATGGTCTCCCCGTCGAGGTGCGCGGAGAGCATCACCGGGACGGCGCCGATGCGGGCCGCGGCGCACGCGAAGAGGGTGATGTCGAAGTTGTTGGTCTTGTGGATGACGACGTGTTCGCTGGGCCGGATACCACTGGCCCACAGGCGGTTTGCCATCTCGGCGATCAGGTCGGCGAATTGGGCGACCGTCAGGACCTGGCCGACCTCGGGGAGGGCGTCCATGGTGCGGTCGAGCGTGATGGTGTTGGCGCCGAACTGGGCGGCAGCCTCCTCGGCCACCAGGCCGAGGTAGAGCGGCGTCTTGTTCTTGGGAATCCGGAGCATGTGTTCAAGTTCTCACCAAGAATGCCCGGGCCCAATGGCGGTTGTTTGACTGTGTCAGCTCGACGGAATCGAGCCATCCAAATGGCGTGAATTCACTGCGGTGTGCGCGAGAAAAGGCCCGTAGCGGATGCTCCCGCTACGGGCCTTTCCGGTGCCGGTGCGTTGCTCTTCCTGCTGTCCTCGCTGGTGGCAGGGGGTGTTACTTGTTGAGGCCCTGCTTGAGCGCCTCGGCGACCTGGAGGGTGCGGACGGTCTGGTAGCCGACCGCCTTGAGGTTGTCCTCGGTCACGTTCTGGGCGAGCAGGCCGGGGACGGCCTGGAGCCCGGACGTGGCGCTCACGCCGTACGGGTTGCCGTTGCTCGGGGCCACCATGATCGGGTCGGTGACGCCCGGGGGCACGATGATCGCGCCCCAGTGGTAGAAGACGTTCGACAGGGACAGGACGGTCGACTCCTGGCCGCCGTGCTGGGTGCCCGTGGACGTGAACGAGGACATGGCCTTGTTCTTCAGCCCGCCACGGGCGTGCAGCTCGAAGGTCTGGTCGATGAAGTGCTTGAGCGGGCCGGCCATGGCGCCGTAGCGGCCCGGGGTGCCCCAGATGACCGCGTCGGCCCAGTCGAGGTCGTCCTGCGTGGCGATCTCGACCTCGCGGCTGCTGCCGCCGACGTGCTCCTGGAACGCCTCGGTCCACTCGGAGAAGTTGGGAGCGATGGTGGCTTCCTGGATCTCGGCGACCCGGCGCAGACGGACCTGCGCGCCGGCCTTCTCCGCTGCCTCGGCGGCGGCCACCGCGAGCTTGTGGATGTTTCCGGTGGCCGAGTAGTAGACGATCGCGACGTTGGTCATCGGCTCTTCAATCTCTCTTGTCTTGTGGGATTCAGGGCTTCGCGCTTTCGCGGTCGGTTCCCGGCGGGTTGTCAATGGCGTAACGCCAGGAGCCGTCCGCGCCGCGGCGCACCACATCCGTGGCCGTGCCTTCGTGGAGTACGGAAGTTCCGTCCGGCTTGACGCCCTTGATCAGATAGTCACACAGCAACAGCGCCAAGTCGTCGTATTCATAGCAGTGGCGCACCGTCAATTTCATCGGAATGCCGAGTGACATGAAACTGCGGGTCGCGTCGCGTCGGCCCTCGCCCGTGACGACCTCGCCTGGGGTGAGCACGCGTACCGCCCCGGGCTCGAAGAGGCGGTCGATCGCCTCCAGGTCGCGGGCGTTGAAAGCGCGCAGGAACGCATCGGGAAGTTCGGCCGGTGCCGTGACGGATGTGGTCATGGTGACTCCTGGGAGGGGGGAAGGAGGTACCTGGCGGAGGCGGGAGAAGTGGAGCGCCCACCGTGGGGGGAGAGGGGGGATCCGGCGGCGCGGGTGGGGGAGGTGGTGGTGCGGGTGGGGTCCGCGGCTACTCGACGGCGATGCCGGGCGAGCCCTCGGGGCGCACCGGCTCGTCGGGCAGCCGGTCCAGCGCCATGCCGAAGTACTTGTGGTAGGCCTCGAACACCTCGGTGTCGTCGGCGAGTTGCTCCACGATGAACTCGCCGTGGACCCGCTTCGTCAGCGTGTGGCCCTTCAGCGTGATCCGGCCCTCGACCGTCGGCAGCGAGCAGAACACGTCCTGCATGAACGGCGAGTCCGGGCAGGTGCGGAACCACCACAGCGAAGGCCGGAACTCGCCCAGCTCGCGCGCCCGGCCGTCCACCCGGTACATCGGATCGCCGTCCAGGAAGAGGTCGAACTCGCCCTGCCGCTCCGGTCCGAAGGCGTACGCGCCCTGCGGGTCGTACTGCACCTCCTCGGTGCCCAGCAGCAGCGGCCGGCGCGCGTTGCGCCGGAAGCCCACGTCCACCAGGTACGCCGACCCGTCGACGGTCACGCGCAGCATCAGGTGGCCCAGCGGAGCGCCGAGCCCGCCCGGCCGGTGGACCCGCGCCGAGAGGATCTCCACCTGGAAGCCGAGCGCCTCCAGCAGCATCCCGAAGGCCGGGTTCACCTCGTAGCAGGCACCGCCGCGGCCCTCGTGCACGATCTTGTCGACGACCCGCTCGTCCAGGTGGATCTCCTGGCCGAGGTGGTAGTCGAGGTTCTCGAACGGCACCGTCAGCACGTGCCGTTCCGTCAGCTCGGCCAGCGTCGCCAGGTCCGCCTTCGCGGGGCGCGAGGCGCCGATCCGGGCCAGGTACGCCGTCGCGAGCCCGTTGTCGATCATCAGGCGTCCAGAGTCTTGATCACGGAGGCGACCTGGAGCGTACGGCGCGCCTGGAAGGCCGCGGCCTCCAGGTTCTCCTCCGGGACCTGGCCCGGGTTGCCGCCGACCACGGCGGAGGCGCCGTACGGGTTGCCGTTCTTCGGCTTGTACAGCACCGGGTCCGTGGAGCCGGTGGAGACGATGACCGAACCCCAGTGGGTGATCGCGTTGTGCAGGGCGAGGATCGCGGAGACCTGACCGCCGTGGGCCGCCGAGCCGGACGCGAAGGCGGACACGGCCTTGTTCAGCAGCTTGCCCTCGATCGACAGCTTCGACGTGGAGTTGATGAAGTGCATCAGCTGCGGGGCGGCGAGACCGAAGTGCACCGGGGTGCCGAGCAGGATGCCGTCCGCCCACTCCAGGTCCGCGAGGGTCACCACGGGGATGTCCTTGGTGGCGTCCTGGAAGGCGGAGGCGCCGTCGCGGCTCGCGGCCTCGCCGTTCGGGGCGATCTCGGCGATGCGCAGCAGGCGGACCTCCGCGCCCTCCTTCTCGGCCGCGGTGGCGGCGGCCTCGGCGAGCTTGTGGGTGGAGCCGGTGGACGAGTAGTAGATGACAGCGATGTTCGTCATGACGAGAAGCACTCCCTTTCGACCGCCCCCGCTCGTTTCCGGTTTTCGACTGCCGGGGCCTTGAGTTGATCCTGTTCCGTGCCCGGCGCCCCACCGAGGGCGCCGGCCTTAGTCCGTCACATACGCGCGGCCGCACGTCAGGCGCGCGCGTACGCGTGTCAGGTACGGGGTACGCGTGTCAGGTACGGGCGGTCCGGCGCCGGCGGCGGCCGGTCACCACCAGCAGCACCACGCAGCAGCCCAGCAGCGCGGACATGAACAGCCCGACGCCCCTGACCTCGCCGAACGCGAGCGGGACCTGTGCCCCCACCCCGCCGCCGATGTTGAGGGTGAACCCGTACAGGGCCGTCGCCATGACCCCGTGGGCCGCACCCGACGTCGCGCCGATCTCCTGCACCACGGCAGGACCGATCGCCGCCACGCCCAGCATGAACACGAACATCGCCCCGGCCAGCCCGGCGGCCGTACCGCCGAACAGCCCGGCGCCGCAGATCCCCGCGGCCGCCACGACGAACGCCCCGGCTCCGCGCGGCCGGGCCGGGATCCGGCCCAGCAGCGGGGCCACCAGGACGCCCAGCACCAGCGCGGGAATGGCCGTGGCCCGCAGCGTCAGCATCGCCTGGCCGTCACCGACCAGCGAGGCCGGACCGTAGAGCTGCACGCTCGTGTAGACGGCCGTCAGGGTGCTGGAGCAGGTGAGCCCGACGACGTACAGGGGCAGCAGCCGCAGCCACATCCGCTTGGTCTCGCCGCGATCCGACCGCGAGGCGGCGCCCCCGGCGGAACCGGTGCCCGCGCCTCCGCCGGCCCGCGCCGGATCCACCGGCGCCAGCACCCGGCGCAGGACCTGCGCACCCGCCAGCAGCAGCGGCGCGGTCACCCAGAACGTGCCCCGCCAGCCGACGGCGGCGGCCAGCAGCTGCGATTCCACCTGCCCGACGACGATCGTCCCCGCCATGCAGGCGGAGACGATCGTGAGCGCCGTCGGAAGCTTCGAAGCCGGCATGTGCGTGTTCAGGTAGGCGTACACCAGCGGGACGTACACCCCGGCGAACAGACCCTGCCCGGCCCGCAGCGCCAGCCCCGCACCGAAGGAATCCGCCAGCGGCACGCAGGCGGTCACCACGGCCAGCGCGCTCACCCCGGCCACCAGCACCGCCCGGGTGCCGAACCGCCGGGCCAGCGCCCCGCTGAACAGCGAGATGATCGCGTACGTCGCCGCGTACGCGGAGGTGGCCCAGGTGGCCGACGCCTGGTCCACCCCCCAGGCCCGCCCGATGTCGGGCAGCAGCGGGATCGCCACGTACAGCTGGCCCACCACCAGCATCCCGAGCAGGGAGATGGCCGCCACCACGCGCGCGACGGACCGCCCCGCCTCCGGGGAGACGGGGCCGGTCGCCCCGCCCCGTAAGACGGCCCGGTGCGGGACCGTGGGCTGGGGAGAGGTCGTGCGCAGGCTCATCGTTCCTCCTGGGGCTGCGGTGCACCCCGGGAGGGTGGGCCGGTCCGGGCTGGTCTACGGGTGGGCGCGGCGCGTCGATCAGCCGCCGTACGGCTGCTGGGCCTTCTTGTCCTTCAGCGCGGTGCCCCACCACTCCAGGGCGTCGAGGAGCGTCTTGGCCGCAGCCTCCGCCTCGGTCGGGTCGATGAGGTTGCCCTGCTCGTCGAACTGGCCCCAGGGACCGTGGAATCCGACGGTGTCGCGGACCGTCACCGAGTGGGTCTCGGCGAAGATCTGGCGCAGGTGCTCGACGGCGCGCATACCGCCGGCGAGGCCGCCGTAGCCGACGAAGCCGACGGGCTTGGCGTGCCACTCGGTGGTGTGCCAGTCGATCAGCGACTTCAGCGAGGCGGGGTAGGAGTGGTTGTACTCGGGGGTGACGACGACGAACGCGTCGGCGGCGGCCAGCCGGGGCGAAACGCCCGAGAGCACGGCCTGGACCTCAAGGTCCGGCGACTGCGACAGCCGGTTCGGCAGGTCGTGCTCGATCAGGTCGATCACGTCGATCTCGAGGTTCTGCCGCTCACGGGCGACACCGGTGAACCAGTTCGCGATGACCGGGCCGAACCGGCCGTCACGGACACTTGCGACGATGACTGCGACGCGGAGCGGCTCAGACATTGAAAAATACCTCCGGATGAGTGCGAGCTAGCGGTGCCCACTTTTTGCGCCACGAGCCGCGCGGACAACGCCGCGGGCGCGAGTACGTCAACTTCCGGGGCCAGGTTCTCCCTTTCGGATCACGCCTGACCGGCTTCGGATCACGCCCGATCCACTTCGGGTCACGCCCGATCCGCCCACAGGTGCGCGTTGACCCGCCGGGCCTCCCCGGCCAGCCGCGACAGCTCCACGACCTCGATCCCGGCCGCACGCAGCTCGGCCACGCCCGTGCACGCCGCCACGAACAGCGCCGGCTCCCGCCAGGCGATGACCACCCGGCGCACCCCGGCCGCGATCGCCAGCCGCGCACACGGATCCGGCCGCGAGCGCCGCTCCGAGCACGGCTCCAGCGTCGAGTAGAGCGTCGCCGCAGGCAGCCGCGCATCGTCCGGCGCGAGCTTGGCCAGCGCCGACTCCTCCGCGTGCACGGTCGGGTCGCCCTCGCGGCTGTACCCGTACGACAGCTCCATCCCGCCGGCGTCCACGAGCACCGCGCCCACCGAGTACGCGCCCGGGCTGGGCGGGCACAGCCGCGACAGGGCGACCGCCCGGCGCATCCACTCCTCGTCCGACAGGTACAGCGGTGTCACAGGGCACGCTCCTTCGGCGCGTAGCGCAGTACCACGGCGTCGCCCGCCACCCGCGCGTCCAGCAGTCTCATCCGGGCGGCGGGCCCGCCCGGGAACTCGGCTCCGCCCACCAGCCGCGGCGAGCCCTCCTGCCCCACCAGCAGCGGAGCCACGGCCACCTGGAGCTCGTCGGCCAGGTCCAGGGCGAGCAGCTGCGTGTGCACGGACGTGCCGCCCTCCACCATCAGCCGCCCCACACCGCGCCGCCCGAGCACGTCGAGCACCCGCGCCCAGTCCAGCTCCGGCCCGGTGCTCACCACCTCGGCGAGGCCGCCCAGCACCGCGCGCAGCGGGCCGGCGCTCCCGTCGACGGTGAACACCACCTTCTCGCCACCGCAGTGCCAGAACCGCAGCCCGGGATCGAGCCGGGGCGAAGCGGTGACGGTGACCTTGAGCGGATCCGCGGGCGCGCCGCGGTCCACCCGGGCGGCCCGCCGCCGCGGATCGCCCACCAGCAGCCGCGGATCGTCCTTCCGTACGGTGCCCGCGCCCACCAGCAGCGCGTCACAGGACGCCCGTACGGCGTCCACCCGGTCGAAGTCCTCCGGCGAGGACAGCAACAGCCGGTCGGGACTCGCGTCGTCGAGCCGCCCGTCCACGCTCATCGCGGCGGACAGCAGGACGTACGGCCTGCGCGCACTGCCCATGCGGACGTCACCCCTCCCAGTACCCCTGTCGGTCGGGGCGTCACCGTAGGCGGTGCCCCCCGGCCAACTTGCGGGCCGCGAACCGAGTCCGTCAGCTCAGCACCGGCCCACCGCCGGGTAGTGACGGATTCCGGATGGCCGTGGCGGGAACCCTGCGTTCCTGACCGAGGCTGCACGCACTCGACCGAAAGCTTTGTCCTGCACGCCAGGACGGAACGGAGTGTGGTTCACGTGCTCACCAGACGCTCGCTCATACGCGCCGGCGCCAGCGTCGGGGCGGCCGCCGCACTGACGGCCGGTACCGGTGGCCTGATGCTGGCGCAGGCTGCCGGCGCCACCCCGTGGAAGACGCTCCAGAGCCGGCTGTCCGGCCGGCTCGTCCTGCCCAGTGACGCGACGTACGAGACGGCCAAGCAGCTGCAGCTGGCCCAGTTCGACGTGATCCACCCGCAGGCCATCGCGTACTGCACCAGCGAGGCCGACGTGGCCGCGTGCATCCGCTTCGCCCAGGACTACGGCCTCGCCCCCGCGGTGCGCAGCGGCGGCCACAGCCAGGCCGGCTACTCGACCACCCCGGGCCTGGTCATCGACGTCTCGAAGCTCAACCACGTCCGCCCCGGCGACACCGTCCACCTCGGCCCGGGCAGCCAGGGCGTCGACGTCCTCAACTCCCTCGCCCCGTACAACATCCAGGTGGCGGCCGGTACGTGTCCCACCGTCGCGGTCGGCGGCTGGCTCCAGGGCGGCGGCCTCGGCTACGCCACCCGCAAGTTCGGCATGGGCGCCGACCGGCTGGTCTCGGCCCGCGTCGTCCTGGCCAACGGGCGGACCGTACGCGCCTCGGAGACCGAGAACCCGGACCTGTACTGGGCCCTGCGCGGCGGTGGCGGCGGCAACTTCGGGGTCGTGACCGACTTCGAGGTGCAGCCGGTCCAGATCCCCTCGCTCACCACGTACAACCTCAACTTCGCCTGGTCGGACGCCGTCCAGGTGATCCTGGCCTGGCAGGAGTGGATCGCGACCGCGCCCCGGGAGCTCTCCTCGGAGCTCCTGTTCCTGCTCTCCACCGACGCCCCGCAGGGCACCGAGCCGTACGTCGTCCTCACCGGCGGCTACGCCGGCCCGCAGGCCGACTGCGACCGGGCGCTCGACCGGCTCGTCACGGCCGTCGGCCGGCCCACCACCTCGCGCACGGTCAGCGAACTGCCCTACCGGGACGCAATGATGAACGTCTTCGGCTGCGGCACCAAGACCGTCAACGAGTGCCACCGGATCGGCTACTCGCCCGAGGCCCAGCTGTCGCGCGACAACTACTCCCTCGGCCGGAACAACTTCTTCGCCCGCGGCTGGACCCGCGCCGACGCCGAGGCGGCCGTGGCGGCCTTCACGGCCGACTTCCGCCCGGGCCAGTTCCGCTTCCTGGGCCTCTTCGCCTACGCGGGCAAGGTCAACGACGTCGCCCCGACGGCCACGGCCTTCGTGCACCGCGACTCGCTCTTCAACGCCGGGTACTCGGTGGGCCTGACCAACCCGAACCTCACCCAGGAGGACAAGGACCGGGGCCAGGCCTGGGTGGACAACGGCTTCAGCACCGTGGAGCCCTTCTCGGCCTCGCTGCACCAGTCGTACCAGAACTACATGGACCCGGCGCTGACGAACTGGCGCGAGGCCTACTACGGCCGGAACTACACCCGCCTCCGCTCGGTCAAGCGCACCTACGACCCGAACCGCTTCTTCCGCTTCGCGCAGGGCATCGACTGACGCAGCGCCGGGACCGGCCCCCGACCGGGGACCGGTCCCGGCCCCCGACCGGGTCAGCGCAGCGGCCAGACACGCGCGGACCCGGCGGGGGGATGGGCGGGCGGATCGGCCCGCCAGACCTTCCACCAGACCTGCCACCACCTCGGCACCCTGTTCCTGTCCATGCCGGGCAGCGTAGGCAGGGGCCGGGCGGGGGTTCACGGAGCGGGAGAGGAATCTGTCACTCCGCGCTGTCGGGCCGCCGCTGCCGGTACCGGTGGAGCTGCCGGGCGGCGTACGCCACGAACGGCACCGTGACGCCGGGCACGACCCACCAGGGCAGGCCTATCGCGAAGGCGGGGACCGCCACCCCGAGGGTGGTGACCGCCATGCCGATGAGCAGGGGCAACCCGAGCGAGCGCCAGGTCCAGGGCTCCCGCCCGCCGAACCCGGCGAGCCACGCGGTCGCGAAGCCGAGCCCGAGGGCGGCGAGCAGGCCCGCGAAGGTGCCGAGGCCGGCGGTCATCTGGGGGTCGTCGCGGGGCTCGTCGGCGGTGCTCTGCCGGAGGTCCCCCCTGGCCAGGACCATGACCGCCCCGCGCCACACGGTGGCGGTCACCTGGTCGCCGGGCTCCAGCCGCGCGAGCAGCGGCCCGGAGTCACCGAACCTCACCACGGTCTTCCAGGAAGTGGCCGGGTCGGAGACGGTCGCCTCGCAGCTGCCGCTCTTGCCCTTCTTGACCACCGTTCGGTCGACGGTGAGGGGGAGGGTGCGGAGGCAGTCGTCGGTGCTGCCGCTGTCGCCACACGGCTCGGCGGCGGTGTAGTCCTCGTACCGCCGGACGTCGTCCGGGAGCGATACGGTGAACAGGAATCCGCTGATCAACGCGGGTATCAGCGACAGGACGGCCAACGACGCCCCGGCCACCCGCCCCGGCCGAGTTCCTATATCTGCCACCACAAGCCCCCCTGTGCGCACGCATGTTCGCTCCCCACAGCTTCCACGCCCACGTGCGGGCGGGCAAATGGCTTGATCGGCGCGCCTCAGGGCCAGTCGACGATGGCGGCGAACACGACGTAGTCGAGGACGAGGACGGCAGGAGCGAGCAAGGAGAACCCGACCCGCCGGGCGGCGTTCCGCCGCTGCCGGGGCAGCGCCCAGCAGACCACCAGCACGGCGAGGACGAGCAGCAGGCCGGTGTTGAAGACGGGGAAGGCGAGGTCGTACGAGGCGTCGAACCGATCGCTCTCGGCGTCCCCGCAGGAATCGCAGGCCATGGGAGACAGCCCGGCGGAAAAGAACGCGAGGATCCCCATCGGCAGCGTCAGCAGGGTGGAGAGCAGCGGCGCGATGGAGGCGTAGGGGTCGCGCGAGGTGTCTTGATCCATGCCACAAGTCAACGGCGTCGCCGAGGGGGGCACATGAGCGCGGGTACTCAGGCCAGTAGGTATCTCGGGGTGGGGTGGGGTGGGGCGGGGTGGTGTGGTGTGGGGCGGGGTCACCGGAGCCTGAGCTCCGGCCAACCGGCATCAGAGGGGGTCCGGGGGTTTCCCGACAGTCCACTGTCCTTCCGGTGCGGTCCAGGCCGTCAAGGGCGCTCCCTGCGGTCGCGTCGCTTCGCGATGTCGCTGCGCTCCACCCTTGACTGCCCGGCCCGCCCCGGAATGCCATAAGACTGTCGG